>NZ_JBEXMT010000002.1:0-93543 GCF_040610675.1 Nonomuraea sp. NPDC003804 | reverse complement strand
GGAAGCGCGGAAGCGCGGGAAGCGCGGAAGCGCGGGAAGCGCGGAAGCGCGGGAAGCGCGGAAGCGCGGGAAGCGCGGAAGCGCGGGAAGCGCGGAAGCGCGGGAAGCGCGGAAGCGCGGGAAGCGCGGAAGCGCGGGAAGCGCGGCAGGCCGCTGGGCGTCAACCCTCTCGTCTTCGGGTCGTGCTCGGCTTCGGGCTGCCGGTCGCCGGCAAGGACCTCATCCCGCTCGGCGCGATCTGCCTGCTGATCCCCTTCGTCCCACCGGCCCGGCGGGCCGGCTCCAGGTCAGCCCACGCGCCGGCCGCCTGACCGCACGGGCCTGCTGCGCGAGACACCCACCCCCGCCAGGCAGAGCAAGCCGCCGAGCAGCGTCAGCCATCCGGGCACCTCGCCCAGCGCGGCCCACGACATCAGCACCACGATCGCGGGCACGAGGTAGGTGGTGGCGCCCATCTTCCCGGCCGTCGTCCTGGCCAGCGCGTAGGCCCAGGTGGTGAACGCGAGGGCGGTCGGGAAGACGCCCAGGTAGACGACGTTGAGCGTGGCGCCCACCGACGCCGTGGACACCTCCTCGACCAGCTGCCAGGCGAACGGCAGGCAGGCGACCGCGCCGACGAAGCAGCCGAACGTCGTCACCTGCAGGGCGCTGGCGTGGCGGAGGGCGGGCTTCTGGAAGACGACGCCGATGCCGTACGAGACGGCCGCCAGCAGGCAGAGCAGCACGCCGCCGAGCGAGGAGCGCCCGCCGTCGGACATCGACACCCCGACGATCGCCGCCCCCACGAACGACACGGCCAGCCCGGCGAGCAGGGCACGGGGGAAGCCCTCCTTGAGCAGCCAGCCGCCGAGCAGGGCGACCACGATCGGGCCGATGTTGACCACCATGGCGGCCGTGCCCGCGTCGACGAGCTGCTCGCCCCAGTTGAGGGCCACCATGTAGAGCCCGAACCAGAGCAGGCCCGAGCCGAGGATGCCGGGCCACGCCGCCCGGGGCGGGACGCCGCCGCCGCGCGCCAGCCAGATCACCGCCAGCACCGCCGACCCGGCCAGCAGCCGGCCCAGGGCGAGGGCTCCGGGGCTGTACTCGGCGCCGGCGCTGCGGATCGAGACGAACGCCGAGGCCCACAGCAGCACGGTGACGCCTGCGGCGACGAGGGCCTTGTTCTCCATGGGACGCCACCTTACGAGCACGCCCCGACAGAACGCTCGCGAGGATCGGCTCCCGCATTTTCACACGAACGTCTAAGACATAAGTGTTGCACATGCGTGTGAGACGCATGTATGGTTTGGAGTGCAGGCAGAACCCCCCTCTCCCTCAGGAGCCCCCCATGAAGAACCGCACCGTCCTGATCTCGGGTGCCAGCATCGCCGGCACGACCCTGGCCTACTGGCTGCACCGCCACGGGTTCACCCCCACCGTGGTCGAGCGGGCACCCGAGATCCGCGCGGGCGGCTACAAGATCGACATCAGGGGAGCCGCGCTCGAGGTGGTCGCCCACATGGGCCTGCTCGACGAGATCCGCCGTGAGCGGACCGACGTCCAGGGCGGCTCGATCGTCAACGCGGCCGGCAAGCGGGTGGCCTCCATGGACGGCGACACGTTCGGCGGCCGCGTCCACGAGGACGCCGAGATCCTCCGCGGCGACCTCAGCAAGCTGCTGTACGACCTGACCCGCGACACGGTCGACTACCGCTTCGGCGACTCCATCGCCTCCCTCACCGAGGGCCCCGACGGCGTGGACGTCGTCTTCGACAGCGGCAGGCAGGCCAGGTACGACCTGGTCGTCGGCGCAGACGGGCTGCACTCCAACACGCGCGGGCTGGCTTTCGGCCCCGAGCAGCGGTTCGTGCACGACATGGGCTACTACGTCTCGATCTTCAGCGTGCCCAACCACCTCGACCTCGACCGGTGGGAGCTGACCTACGTGGGCCCCGGCCGTACCGCGCTGACCTACAGCACCGCCAAGGACACCGGCGCGAAGGCGATGTTCCTGTTCTCCGCGGACGGGCAGAGCGCGCCCGACCCCCGCGACCGCGCCCAGCAGCAGCGGATCCTGGCCGACGCCTACGCGGCCGAGGGCTGGGAGGTCCCGCGCCTGCTCCAGGGCATGGCCGACGCGCCCGACTTCTACTTCGACTCCCTCAGCCAGGTGCACATGGACCGCTGGTCCACCGGCAGGGTCGCGCTGGTCGGCGACGCCGCCTACTGCGCCTCCCCCGCCTCCGGCCAGGGCACCAGCCTGGCACTGGTGGGCGCCTACGTCCTGGCCGGCGAGCTGGCCGCGGCGGGCGGCGACCACGAGACCGGCTTCGCGGCCTACGAGAGGGAGATGCGGCCCTTCGCCGCGGCCAACCAGAAGCTCGGGCCCGCCAACATCAAGCGGATGGTGATGCGGAGCAAGGCCCAGGTCAGGATCGCGATGACGATGCTGTCGCTGATGCACTACCTGCCGGGCAAGGACCGGATGACGGCCAAGATGGTCGAGCCCATCCACAAGGCCGCCACGGCCATCTCGCTCAAGAAGTACTGAGCGCGCGCCGCCGCCGCGCGACCGTGGACAGCCCGATTCCGGCGTCGCCCGGCCGGCGGCGCCCGGGAGACGCCGCGTCCTGACCTCCGCCGCGACCCTCGTCCGCGCCGGGCCGGTCATGTTACGCTCAGGCGCCCTCATGATCCATCGACCAGAGATGGTCGCCACACGCTCCACCTGCCGCTCGGCCAGGTCGCCCTGGCGGCTGTGGAGATCGAGGCCCGCACGCCTCGCGGATGAGGCGTCATGGTGTCGATGGAGGTGAGTCAGGGGTGGACGAGTTCAGCGCGACGCTCAGCGAGCTCACCGAGGAGTACGAACGGCAGGCGCGCCGGATCAAGGAGGCGTACGCCGAGCTCAACAAGGTGGAAGTCTCCGTTCAGTCGGACGACGAGATGGTCACGGTGACGGTGGGCCCGCGTGGGCAGGTGCGCCGTATCGAGCTGAACCCGAGGGTCTATCGCAGGCTCTCGCCCACCGAACTCGCCAACGCGATCACCGAACAGATCACGCGCGCGACGGCCGCGGTGGCGGATCGGTCGAGGGAGCTGGTGGGCCCGCTGCTCCCCGAGGGCGTGCCGTACGAGGAGATCTTCGGCGAGGGCGCGGACCTCGACTCCTTGTTGCCTTACCCCGGTTCGGCATGAACCGGGAAGGTTACTCCGCCGACTGGCAGACGATCCGGCGCGAGAGCGCCGTGTTCGGCGACCGGCACATCGAGGTGGCCGACGCCAAGGAGGCCCTGCACAAGGCCTTCGACAGGGACAGGACGGCCCTCGGCAGCGATCAGTACGGGGCGGAGCTGGCCAAGCACCTCCCTCGGATCGAAGAAGAGATCTTCGCGGCGTTCGACGCCTATCTCGACGAGCTCGCCTACACCGGCACCGGCCTGCGCGTGAACGCCGACGTCTACGAGGTCACCGAACAGGCCAACCGGCGGAACGTGTGATCGGCACCGGCAGGCGCTGACGGCGGTCGATCATGGGGTTCGACGGGTGCGTGGTGCCGGAGTTCCTGCGGCCGTACGTGGACTGGGTCACCGGGATGGCCTGGCCGGAGGGCGATCCGCAGCGGTGCTTCCGGATGGCTGACGCCTGCGTCGCCACGGCGCACCGGGTGGTGGCGGGCACGGCCGCGGCGGATCCGGCCACGGCGAGGTTGGTGGGCGACGCGTGGGACGGCGACGCCCAGCAGGCGTTCGTCGCGCACGTGCAGCGGACGGTGGGCGGACGGCAGGCCGACCTGGTCAAGAAACTGATCGACGCGGCGATCGCGCTGAACGCCGTCGGAGTGACGATCCAGCACGCCCAACGCATGATCACGCTCATCGTGGTCTTCCTGATCATCACGCTGCCGCTGCTGCTCTGGCAGGCGCCATGGCTGCTCCGGCCGTTCTTGCAGATCACGCGCATGAGCGCGCTGCAGATCGCCATGCACACCCTCAGGCTGATGGCCGTCTTCGCCGTCTTCGGCGGGGGGATGGATTTCGCGACGCAGCTCTCCCAGGTCCTGGGGGGACGGCGGGACGACGTCGACGTGAACCAGCTCCTGGTCAGCCTGCGCGACGGCGCGATCAACGGACTGCTGACCGGCTTGCTGGGCGGCGGGCTGGGACGGCTGGCCACCCCGGCGTTACGGGCCGGTGTGGCCCGTGCCGAGGCGGCCTTCGGCGAGAGGCTGCTGGCCGCCTTGACCACCACGATGCCCGGCCAGATGGCGCAGTACGGCATCGCGGGGTCGGCCACCACGGCGATCAGCCTGACACTGGACGGCAAGCCGCTGGACTGGGACCTCATCCTCAAGAGCGGCACCTCCGCCGCCCTGGGCGCGGACGGCCAGCATCTGCTGGCGCACGTGCCGGGCCATGTCGAAGGGGGTGGCGCACCGCCTGCCGTTCACCTCGACGGCGGACCACCCCCGGGTCCCGCCCGCCGCGTCCTCGGGCCTGCCGACGGTGCCATCACCAGCCTCGCCCAGACCACGCCGGAGGCCCCCACCCAAGTCGGGGCCAAGGATCACACGGGCACGCCCGGCCTCCTCACACGCACCGCCCAGGCCGACCTCGCCCCACCCCCGTTCATCACGCGCCCCGAACCTCCGGCCCCCGTACGGGGCGAACCGGCCGCGCCGGGGCCGAGAACCCCTCCTGCGGCACCTGCGCGCGTGCCGGCAGGCCCACCGCACCGCGCCGTTCCCGAAACCGCCTCGGGACGCGGCGTCGCCGAGAGCCATGGGACGCGCGCCGTACCGGAGACGGGAGCCAGGCAGGAAGGGCCGTCGCGTCAGGGCGGCGACCGGACACCGGTCTTCGAGGGACGCCGAGCCGACGACTCGTCGGCACGTCCGAACGATCTCTCCCCACGGCGGGCAGGCGCCGACGAGGTGCCGCGTCCCGCCCGGCCGGAGCCGAACGCCACGGGTCCGAGACGCAGCATCGACGACCTGATCAACCGCCCGCTGGATCCACCCGCGGACCGCCCGGCGACGCACGCCGACGGGTCCCGGCAGGGGGCGGGAACGCACCTGGCGGACGGCGACCGCGCCGCACCGCAGCCGGTCGGGCGCGCCTCCGGCGACGGCGCCGGCGCCGGCAGCGCGCGCTCACCCGAGATCCGCGACCCGCGCATCGCCTACAGCCTCGACAACTACCCGTCCCCCACCACGCAGGCCGCCGTCCCGCGCTCACCCGAGACCCGCGACCCGCGCATCGCCTACAGCCTCGACGACTACGCGCGGTCGACCGCACAGGGCGGAAACTCCCGTTCCGCACCCGAGGCCGCCACCTCACCGTTGCCGCACGCGCCGGACGCCCACATCCCGAGAAACCGCATCGACGAGTCGATCAGCCGGCCCCCCGACCAGGCCGGACGTTCGCAACCGTCGAACATCCCTCCGCACCCCGGGCACCGGCCCCTGCCACCCGAACTGGCCCGGGCCTTCGAGGGCTTCCGCCCGGAGGAGGACGGCCACAGGTTGACCGGCGGCCTATCCGCGCGCAGCGTGACCTCGCACCACCTCGGCGACGGGTCCCATTGGGTGCACAAGGTCGTCGAGCGGACAGGACAGGCGGACGCGGAGGTGCTC
Source organism: Nonomuraea sp. NPDC003804 (assembly GCF_040610675.1). Taxonomy (NCBI): domain Bacteria; kingdom Bacillati; phylum Actinomycetota; class Actinomycetes; order Streptosporangiales; family Streptosporangiaceae; genus Nonomuraea; species Nonomuraea sp. NPDC003804. The sequence continues at coordinate 87,926 of NZ_JBEXMT010000002.1, read as the reverse complement.
GGGTCGGTCCTGGGCGAGGCCATCGGTGCCAATGTGCCGCCCATCTACCGTCTCGATCCCCACACGATCGTGATGCCCTTCATCGGCGACGGCACGGCGCTCGCCTTCCTTCCCGCACCGACGACCCTGGCGGCCAAGCTCCTGGGCCTGCTCCACGTGCTCGCCGTGGACGGTGACGCCAACCGGCTCAACATCATCCTCGACGAGCGCGGGGAGCCTTGGGGCATCGACATGTCGGGCTCGTTCGAGGGCCTTCCGCCGCAGTACGTGGGCCGCATCGCCGAGGTGACGATCAGCCCGTTCGCCGACCACTGGGTGTCGAGAGACATGTCCGGGTACATCGTCAGCAGCTTCGAGTACATCCCGAACGAGTTGAGCCGTTCCGACGTCGTGCGGCTGAGCCGGCAGATCCAATCCGTCCGGCCGTACTTCGAGGGTCTGGGCCGGGGCGACTGGTTCGCCGGCGTCTGGAAGCGATGGGAGAAAATCGCGGAGAACGCCTCGGCGACGACCTCCATCTTCGATCAGGAGTGAGTGACAGTGTTGCAGGTCAGAGAGATCCACACCGGGCGGCTCCTGGGCACGATCGACCTCACCGGTGACGGCGAGCTCGCCGCGAGCGCCGCGGAGCTCCATGACATGTTCGTCCAGACCATGGCGTCGCGCGGGCTGAGCGCGGCAGAGGTGTTCGAGTGGTACACCGGCTGGAGCAACGGCTACGTGGAGATCGTGCCGGTCGACTAGCTCACCCGTTCCCGCGGCGGCTCTCGACGCGCACCCTCCGAGGAACCACGCCTGCGGGGCGTTCGTTGACCGGAACGAGAGAGATCGCCGACCTTCGGGAGTCGCAGCGTGGAAATCACCGGCATCATCTCCGGCGTCCTCATCGGTATCGTCATCGGCGCTCTGGGGCGTCTGGTCGTACCGGGGCGGCAGCGGATGCCCATCTGGCTGACGATCGTGATCGGTGTGGTCGCGGCACTCGTCGGCACCGCCATCGCGGCCACCCTGGGGGTGGCGGACACGGCGGGCATCGACTGGATCGAGCTCGGCATCCAGGTGGCGCTGGCCGCACTCGGGGTGTCGCTCACCGCCGGCGCGTACGGCAGGCGCCGCACATAGGTCCCACCGTCGCCGGCCGGGCCACGAGACGAACTCGTGGCCCGGCCGGCGTTTTGAGTGGGGAGCGGAGACGGCTACCGGACGGCCCGCCCGTCAGGCACGTCGTCCGGACCGCCCCTGCGGCGCGCTACCAGTCGCCGTCTCCGCCTTCCTCCTCGTCACCTTCGAAGATTTCCTCGATGACCTCGCCGGCCACCAGGCCGCCGACCACGCCCGCCGCGCCGGCGGCGGCCACCGCGCCCCACCCCGGCCCGCCGTGCTGCTCGTGGTGCTGGTGGTGGCCGTAACCGCCGTGGTGGTCGCCGTGGCCGTACCCCTCGTGGCCGTAACCGCCGCGGTGGCCGCCGTGCTGGCTGAGACCGGCGAGCCAGCGGCCGATCTCGCTCGGCCAGTCGGTGCGCATGGCGTCGTCGTGGCTGATGGTGAAGCGGCCGATGGAGTCGCCCGAGTAGCGGCCGGCCCGCTTGTCGGCCTCCAGGACGACCTCGAGGCCGCCCGGGTTGGTGACGAAGGTCAGCTCGACCTCGCCGACGGTCCCGGCGTGCTGGGGCGGCGGGTAGAACTCGATCTCCTGGTAGAACGGCAGCTGCTGGCTGGAGCCGTAGATCTGGCCCACCTCCAGGTCCGCCGACCTGAACTGGAAGCCGAGCTGGAGGAACGCCTCGAGGATGCGCAGCTGGGAGGGCAGCGGCTCGACCGAGACCATGTCCAGGTCGCCCTTGTCGACGGCCTTGGCGATGGCCAGCTCGGTGCGCACGCCCAGCGCCATGCCGTTCAGCTGCTGTCCGCCGATCTCGCTGATCGGCGTCTCCCACGGCACCGGGATGCTGAAGCCGATGGTGCGCTCCTCGCCCTTGCGGAGGACGAACGGGCCGGAGACCTGGGCGCGCGAGAACTCTCCCACTCCGGCTCCCTCGCCCTCGCCGTACTCGATCTCGACCCGGGCGACCAGGCCAAGGGTGATGTGCTCGATGTCGGCGTCGAAGTCGCCGCCGTTGAGCCGTACCTCGCCGGTGAGCGTCCCGCCCGGCTGGGTGCGCGGAGTGGTCAGGACGGTGTCCACCGAGGGGGCGCCCACACCGAATGCGCCCAGCATCCGTTTGAAGACCACGGCTTGTCTCTCCCTGTCGACGGTTGATGGCATGTGTCAGCCACCCGCCTGAACGATCAACGTGCGGGCCGGGTTCCAGGGCAGGTCAGGCGTGGGTGCGCCGGCTTGTGACGAACGACCCCTTCCAATGCCTCAGAGGACTTCCCAGTCGAGCTCGCCGGCGACCGCCTTGGGTTTCCAGTAGCCGACGGAGCCGTTGCCCTCCATGGCGTCGGCGGTGGCCTTCAGGAGGGCGTAGTACGAGCGGATCGGGCGTCCTCCGGGCGTGAAGCTCATGGTGCCCTCGTGATCGGTGTCGCCGACGTCACGCTCCACCGAGTCGATCACCAGGTGGTTCCCCGACCCGTCGGAGCCGATGGGCAGCATGCGCCCGTCCCACCAGTCGGTTCGCGGATCGGAGAAGCCCCCGTCGCGGATGTCTTCGCCGTCGATCTCACACAGCTGCTGCCACGTGCCATGCATCTCCTCGACGCTGAGGCTCCAGTTGCCCAGGAAGCCGATACCCCAGACGTCCTTCACCTCGACCGTCCCGTCGTGCCGCAGGAGCGAGGCCCGCAGGTCGTCGGGGAACGGCGAGCCCATCCGCGCCTCCGCCGCCGCGATGTCCTCGGCCCTTCCGGGCCTGCCCAGCGTGCGATAGGACTTCGGGGCGTTCGTCTTCAGCCAGGCCTCGATCCGCCGCCACTGCCGGTTCACCGCCCGGGCCACCTTCGCGTCGACCTTCCGTACCCGCGGGCCGGCGCTGCCGGGCCGGCAGTCCGCGTCGGGCGTCGGCTGGTAGTCCGGCGCCGGCTGGTAGTCCGGCGCCGGCACCGGCGCCTGCGTCTCCACGCCCTCGACGACCTGGCGATCATCGGCCTGGCGCTCGTCGATCGCGGCGAAGAGGCACCTGGCATCGACATCCGAGGTGGTCTTGTCGCACAGCGCGTCCTGCGACACGAAGGAGGTGACCTGGCGAGCCGCTTCCTCTGGTCGTTGCTTGGAGAAGACGGCCGATTCGAGGGCCTGGGTGCCGGCGGCCAGGACGAGAAGCGCCAGCCCGGCGATGCCCCAGCGGGTCAGGCGGCGTCGGACGGCCGGCTCCAGCGGCACCCTCGGCCGGTCGTCCATCTCCGCGAACGCGGGGTGGTCCAGGACGGAGGGTCTGGCGGCGTAACGGTGGAGATCCTCGGCGGTCGGGGTGCCGAGGACCGGCGCCGGGGGCCACGGTGCCGTAGGCCGGCTCTGGGCGGGAGCGGGAACGGGGTTGGCGGGAGCCGCCTCAGCCAGCTGAACCGGCGGGCGTCGGCGAGAACGCACGATCGCCACGATCGCCGCCGCCACGACGGCCGCGAACAGCGCCAGCCATACCCCGCGGGACATGATCAATCGCCGCACGTCCGGCAGAGTACCTGGAATTCCTCTTTAGGGGATCAAAAGCCCGCACTCTCCCGCACGACGCCGCCGATGACCGTGGTCACGACCTTGTGGACGGCGCCTGCCTCCGGCGGCGTGCCGTACTGGCCGGCGAACAGCAGGTGCCCGCTCCCGATCAGCGTGAGCGCGAGCGTGTCGACGTCGGCGTCCGCCGCGAGGCGGCCCTGTTCGCGCTCGGCGGCGAGGTAGGACGCGATCATGGCCGTGGCCTCCGCCAGTACGGGAACGCCGGTCGGCCTGGCCTCGCGCAGCCTGGTGCGCAGGTTGTCCCTGGCGGTGATGAGGCCGACGATCGCCACGGCGACCGACTCGAACAGATCCGTGAGCGCGTCGGTGAGGTTGCCGGCGACGGTGCCGGTCCCGGCGGACCCGCGCAGCGCGGCGGCCTGGGCGTCGATCCGGGCGATGCGGTCGAGCACGAGCTCGGCGAGGAAGGCGTCGAAGTCGGGGAAGTGCCGATGCAGGACACCCTTGGCGCACCCTGCCTCGGTGGTGACCGCGCGGCTGGTCAGCGCGTTCGGCCCATCGCGGAGCAGGACGCGCTCGGCGGCGTCGAACAGTTGCTCCCGCGGATCGCGGAGGGCTACCCCTGTCGGCATCGTGCGTCTCTCCTTTCCTCGTCGGGTTGATGAGTGGGCACGTGCCCACTATGGTGGGCGCATGCCCACTATACCTTCGGCGGGAGCGCCGCTTCCTGAACACGAGCCTCACCAGCACCGACAGGTGGCCGAGTCGTTCGGCGTGGACGCCGAGCGCTACGACCGGACCCGGCCCCACTACCCCGACGCCATGGTGGACCGGATCGTCGCCGGCAGCCCCGGGCCCGACCTCCTCGACGTCGGCTGCGGAACCGGCATCGACGCCCGGCAGTTCCAGGCGGCCGGCTGCGCCGTCCTGGGCGTCGAGCCCGACGCGCGGATGGCCGACTTCGCCCGGCGCCACGGCCTTGAGGTCGAGGTGGCGACGTTCGAAGCCTGGGAGCCCGCCGGCCGTACCTTCGACGCGGTCGTCGCCGGGCAGACCTGGCACTGGGTGGACGCGGCCGCGGGAGCCGCCAAGGCGGCACGGGTGCTGCGCCCCGGCGGACGCCTGGCGGCGTTCTGGAACGCCTTCGAGCTGCCGCCCGACGTGACGGACGCGTTCGTCTCGGTCTACCGGCGGGTGATGCCCGACTCGCCGGTCAAGCTCCCGGTGGCGCCGGGCCTGGACGGGTACCAGGCACTGTACGCCAAGGCCGCCGACGGCATCCGGCAGGTGAGCGGGTTCGGCGAGCCCGAAGAGTGGCGGTTCGACTGGGAGCAGCCCTACACCAGAGACGAGTGGCTGGACCAGATGCCGACCCAGGGCGCCCTCACCCGGTTCCCGCCTGACCAGCTGGCGCAGGTGCTGGAGGGCGTGGGGGCCGCCATCGACGCGATGGGGGGCGGCTTCACGATGCGTTACGCGACAGTGGTCGTCACCGCCACCCGAACCGGCACCGCCTGAGGATCCGGACAAGCCGCGCACCGCCAGCCGGTCACCTCCCGAGGATCCGGACAAGCCGCGCACCGCCAGCCGGTCACCTCCCGAGGATCCGGACAAGCCGCGCACCGTCAGCCGGTCGCCGCCGATCCGCCGAGCCCGAGTTCGCCCGCGCGGAGCCCCGCCTGGAACCGGGAGTCGGCCTCGAGCTTCGCCATCAGCTCCGCGACCCGTCTCCGGTAGGTGCGCAGCGAGAGGCCGAGCCGTCTGGCCCCTGCCTCGTCGGTGTGCCCGGCGCCCAGGGAACGCAGGACCTCCAAGCCGTCGGCGTCGAGGTGGGGCACCTCCCCCGCGAGATAGGCGTCGACATCGGTGGCGGTCTCCCAGGCCGCCTGGAAAAGCGCGTGCACACCGCCGACCAGCACGGGCGAGGTGGTCACGGTGAACTCCCTGGGACCCGGCGCGTCACGACCGGCGAGGATCGCCACCCGCCGGTCGATGATGAGCGTCTCGTGCGGAAGAGGCGTCGAGCTGATCCGCACCTGGGCGCCCCTGGCCGTGATCTCGCGGAGATGCAGCCTGGCCGCCTCGTCGGCGAGAGCCACCGGGCTGAGAAGCTTCTTCACCGGGAAATCGGCAGCGCCGGTCGCGCGGATCCGGTCCGCGACGGCCTGCCGTGCCGCGGGCTGCGACCAGGTGGCCAGGTCACGGGCCACGCACACGAACTCCTGCCGTATGCCGGCGAACAGGTGACCGGTCCGGGCGACGAGCTCGATATCACCGCGCACGGTGATGAGCTGATCGGCAGTCACCCGTTCATTATCGCCGCCGTCGCGGCGCGGTGGCAGCTTGCTGCCACCGCGTTGGCTCGCCGTACGGGGCGGAGGAGGCTGGTCGGCATGACGACCAACGACATGCATGCAGCCGCTTCACCTGGAGAGTTCCTCCTCGGCGGAGACCTCGCCGTCCGCCGCCTCGGTTTCGGCGCCATGCGACTGCCGACCGGTGTGTTCCAGGGACCCGTCCGCGACCCGGAGACGGGCGTCGCGGTGCTGCGCCGCGCGGTCGACCTGGGTGTCAACCACATCGACACGGCGTGGTTCTACCGGAGGGGCGCGGTGGCGGCCAACGACCTCATCCGGAGGGCGCTCGCCCCCTATGACGACGACCTGGTGATCGCGACGAAGGTCGGACCGTTGTTCAACGCCGACGGGATTCCCGGGGGCCAGGCCGGCCCGGACGCGTTGCGGGGCCTGGTGGAGGACAACCTGCGCACTCTCGGCGTGGACCGGCTCGACCTCGTCTACCTGCGGGTGGGCGGCATGGCCGGGCCCGGAGGCGAGTCGGTCGCCGACCGGTTCGCGGTGCTCGCCGACCTGCGCGAGCAAGGGCTGATCCGGCACCTGGGCCTCAGCAACGTCGACGCCGCCCAAGTCGCCGAGGCGCGGACGATCGCCCCGGTCGCGGCGGTGCAGAACAGCTTCCATGTACAGGACCGGGGCGACGCCGGGCTCCTGGCGCAGTGCGAGAAGGACGGGATCGCGTTCGTGCCGTTCTTCCCGCTCGGCGGCGGCCTTCGCCCGATCGACCCGGCTCGCATGGAGCGGGTCACGGCCCGCCACCGGGCGACCGCGGCGCAGGCGGCGATCGCCTGGTTGCTGGCGAGTTCTCCCGCGCTGCTCGCCATCCCCGGCACCGGCTCGCTCGACCACCTGGAGGAGAACATGGGCGCGAGCCGGATCCGCCTGACGTCTCAGGACCTCGCCGAACTCGAGAGCTGAGCCTGTGTCACCACCCGACGACGACCCCCACCGCCGCTGCGCGACCCGCTCAGAACGGCCGGCGGCGCCCGCCACGACTTGCCGTAACGCAGAGAACTCCGGCGCTCCCGCGGACAGAACCTGATGTGGATGTGACGATGCGCGCCCGGATCAGGGACGCTGACCAGCAGGCGTTCGGCGAGCTCTTCAACGAGTTCGCCCGCGCCGTCCACAACCATGCCTACAGGCCGCGCCGCGAGCTGTTCCGCCCGACGGCCCTCGGCCCCGTGCTGGGACATCAACGTGGGCGTCGACTACGTCCCCACGGGCAGGGGATGCAGCCCGCAGCCGCGCAGCCAGAGCTGGTTGCCCGAGGAAGAGCCGAGCTGTCCGTCTTCTGTCCCGACCAGCTCGACATGTCCCAGCCGACCTTCCAGATCGACCCCTCGGCCATCAAGGAGGGCCAGACCGGGGTCCTGGCGTTCAGCGTGAACGAGCAGCATCCGGCCGGCGTGCCGTTCCCGATCCATGATCCAGGTCACTGACCGGCCCATCCCAGTGCCGCGAGTGCCGCGGCGATCCGCGGGTCCGCCTGAGCCGCCTCCCCCAATACGCTCGCGAGCGTCGCCTCGTACGTGAGACTCGCTTCGGCGTAGCGTGCTCTGCCTGCCTCGGTGATGACGGTATAGATGCCGCGCTTGTCATCTGGGCACAGGTCCCGGTAGGTGAAGTCCGCCGCGTTCAGCCGCGCCACCAGGCGGGTGACCGAGCTCTGGTTGAGCCCGAGCTTGTCGGCCAGTTCCTGCATGCGCAGCTCACCGGCGGAGGAGGCGGCCAGGTGGCCGAGCGCGCGGTACTCCGACAGGCCCATGCCGTGTCGCCGCTGGAGGGTGATGGCGAGACTGCTCTCTACCCGAGCGTGCAGCAGCAGGACGTGATTCCACGAGCTGGACATGGCCGACGGCGCGGCGATCGAGGTCGGGGCGGAAGCTGTCGAACCCATGAGGGGCCTCCTCCTTCTGTGGCTTTCCCGGCGCGGGATTGACAACAAGATACATGTACATGCAAGCTTTTGCTCGGCCAAGTGCTTGCAGATACATGCAAATAATTGAGGAGTTCTGACATGGCCTGGATCTACCTGCTCGTCGCGGCCGTCTTCGAAGTCATCTTCGCTCTGGCCACCAACGCCACCGAGGGCTTCACCCAGCTGTGGCCGTCCCTGCTCACCGCCGCCGCGGCGGCCGGCGGGATCTTCTTCCTGAGCCTGGCACTGAAGACGCTGGACGTCGGCGTCGGCTACACCGTCTGGACGGGCATCGGCTCGGTCGGCACGGTACTGCTCGGCTCCGTGATCTTCAGTGAGGAGCTGACCGTGTGGAAGGCCCTGGCCTTCGTCCTGATCATCGGCGGTGTTCTGGGGCTCAAGCTCGCCGACCGCCTGTCCGCGACCAAGCCCTCCGCCGCCTGACCCTCACCCACCCTCTCCTGAAGGAACGTCATCATGGCCTGGATCTATCTCTCCATCGCGATCGTCTTCGAGATCGGCTTCGCGCTCGGCACCAACGCCACCAAGGGCTTCACCCGGCTGTGGCCCTCGGTCTTCACCCTGCTGTCGGCCGCCGGCGGCATCTTCACCCTCAGCCTGGCGCTGAAGACGCTGGACGTCGGCGTCGGCTACACCATCTGGACCGGCATCGGCTCCATCGGCACCGTCGTCCTCGGCGCCCTCATCTACAAGGAGAAGATCACCCCAGCCAAGCTCGCCTCATTCGCTGCGATCATCGGCGGCGTGGCGCTCCTCAAGATCGCCGCAGGTTTCTGACCCGCGATGCCGAAAGTCGACCGACCCGCCTGGCTGACCGAGCACCTCGCCCGAGCCGTCGCCCTGGCCGTCGCCGAGGTCGAGTCCGGCGGGATCCCGTTCTCCGGACTCGTCGTGGACGGTGCGGGAACCGTGCTCGGATCCGGCGTCAACCGGGTCAGAGCCCACCGGGACCCCACCGCCCACGCCGAGATCGTCGCCCTGCGCGACGCCGCCCGCAGGCACGGGCTCCACGCCCTCGCGGGCACAACCCTGATCGCCTCCGGCGAACCCTGCCCGCTGTGCTACGTCACGGCACTGTGGTCGGGCATCGGCCAGATCGTCTTCGCAGCCGACCGGCACACGGCCGCCGCCGCCGGATTCGACTACGCCTCCTCCTACGACCTGTTCGCCGTACCCGTCGAGCAGTGGCGGCTGTCTCCCCTGCACGTTCCCGTCGACAACGCACAAGAGCCGTTCCGCGCCTGGCTCGCCCGCGGACAGGAGGTCTCATGACCGTACATATCAAGATCTGGTCCGACTACGTCTGTCCCTTCTGCCTGCTGGCCAAGCAGCCGATCGCCGAGGCGGTCGCCGGACGCGACGTCGTTGTGGAGTGGATGCCCTTCGAACTGCGACCAGAGCCGGCGCCCACGCTCCGCCCCGAAGGCGACTACCTGCGCAGCATCTGGTCACAGGTGGTCTACCCCATGGCCAGGACAATGGGCGTGGACATCCGGCTCCCCGACGTCTCACCGCAGCCGTACACCCGCCTGGCCTTCGAGGGGTACCAGTTCGCCAAGGAGCACGGCCTGGCCGAAGCCTACAATGACCGCCTGCTGCGCGCCTTCTTCGAAGACGGCGCCGACATCGGCGACCTTGCCGTCCTGGAACGGCTCGCGGACGAGCTCACGCTTCCCGCCGCCGACTACCGCGCCGCCCTGGAACAGGGTAGCTACGCAGGCGCGCACGCCGCCGCGCTCGCCGAGGCCGCGGCATACCGGATCAGCGTCGTACCCACGCTGTTGGTGGGCGACGCCAGGATCGAGGGCATGCCGAAAGCCGACGCCTTGCGTGAGGCCATAGACAGCGCTGAGGCGAAGGAGACGGATCTCCTCAGGCGCGGCCTCGCCTGCTCGATCGACGGCTGCTGAACGACAGGATCACCAGTGTCCGCGCAGGCGTGGTGCGGGCGGGAGGCGTGTCGATGGCGTCAGATCCTCTTCCGGGGCCGGCGAGCGACCCGGCAGGACCGTGGGCTATAGCGGCCCGGCTTCCCGCATGTCCCTCGCTGAGCGTGGCTGCCGCGGCCGTCTCGAACCGGGCGGCCCGACGCGTACGGCTCACCAAGGCGTCCGCCCGGCAGTGGCCGAGGAAAGACCCCGCGCGGCCACAGCTCCGGTGTGGTGGCTGCGTCGGCGGCTTCCCTCCAGGCGGCGGCGGGAGCGGTCGTAGCGGCGGGTGGCGCGTGGGTGGGTGTCGTCCATCGCGTCCTGGACGTCCACGCAACGCGGCGCCCGCGTCCAAGGCCTGCAATTTCCTCGGTGCAGGTATTGACGCCTTACTCGAACACCGCACGGCGTCGAATATCTTCAACAAATGTCAGGCGCCGGACACTAGCGCACGTTGTCGTTCCGCGCTTCCTTGCCGGCCTGATCGGGACCGCTCTCGCCCATGACCACCATGCGGCCGTTGGTGACCTTCTTGGCCGGCAGACCACCGGTTTCCACGCAACTCGTCCCTACCGGTAGTGGCGGCGGCCGGTCGGGGAACAGATCCGACACCGGCTCACGCGAGCTCGGTGCGCGCATTTCGATGGACATCTTGACCTTGCCCGGCAATTGCCCGACCCCGTCAGCGGTGGCGAAATAGGACACCCCATCGACAATCTTGTACGCGTAGGCGACGAATGACCACGCGTCCCAGACGCCATCCTGAGGCGGGTCAGGGTCATCGGACTTACGAGGTGGCAGACAGGCCGTGGCGTAGACCGTCCAGCCGCTGTCACGCAGTTTTCGCATGCCTTTCACGGCCCACTGCCGCGCGTCTTCAGCCGGGACCCCCGTGGCCTGATCGGCCAGGACCACGGTCACCTGGCCGCGGGTCGCGCGGAGCCGGTCCGAGTTCTGGAAGGCGACCCTGGTGGACGGCTTGCTGATGGCTTCACCGGCAAAGGGCTGTGACCGCATGACCGTAATGCGATCATGATCGGTTTGTGTGGTGGCGCTCGGGGCCATACACCCGCTCAGCAGCACGCAGACCGGCACCAGGAGGACTCGCCTGGTCATTTGGGGGCCACCACGCCCTGTACGTGTTTGTATCCCAGCGCCGAGACGTTGCCGTTGCGGAAGTCGTCCTCACTGACGCGGACCATTTGCCCGCCCGGGTCATAGAAGATCAAGTCATTGCCCTGGTGCCCGACGAGCAGCACATAGTGGGCAGGATAGGAGTCTCCGATGAGGACCGGCACCGTGTGGCCGGCGTCCACCGCACTGACGGCGTCGTTGAGGGCGGGGTTGACCGATCCGGCTGAGGTGTCATCGACGATCCGCCAGTCATAGTCGGCGCCGAAGGAGTCGGCGTGCTTGTTCATCTCGCCGGACAGTCCCCATGGGCTGGTGCCCAGGCCCTGTGGCCACAGGGTGTTGGTGGCATCGTGGATGCGGTTCTGCTCGTCGGCGAACTTCTCCCGCAGGTCGGTCCCTGACAGCGAGTTGCCCTTTTCATCCGTGGTCAGGCCCAGCGCGTACAACGGGTCGTTCATCGCGCGGGCCACCATGATCGAGGTCGAGCCGCAGGTCGTCTGATTCTGCTGCTCCAGCTCGACTCCGTTGACGAGGACCGTACCGCTGCTGCCCGGGTTGACCAGGCTGAGGTGCTCGCGTAGCCAGGTTTCACTCTTGCCGTGAATGGCCCTGGCGAAGTTGCCGATGTCATCGACCGAGTGCCCAGCCGCGAGCGCCTTCATCAGATAGGCCCGCTCCGCCTCGGAGCCCGCACTTTCCAGAAGCTGCTGCATGCGGGCCCGCTCCGCTTCCGACAAGGCGTCCATCTTGGACGCCGCCCGGGCCAGCTGTGCCGTGCTCAGGATGCCGTCTTCTTCCCCTGTGGTGCCGGCGATCCCCGCGTTGGCCAGGAGGACCGCATCGAAGGCGTCCACGTGGTGCGACCGGACGGCACCGGCGCGCGCCTTGCCCTGCACGTCCCGCAGCCCGCGCCGCAGTGTGTCGGACGCGGTCTGAAGTTGTTCGAAAACCTCGATGGCGCCGTCAATGGCCCTGATGGCCTTGCGGATCTCATCGATGATGCCGCCGTCATGGTCGAACGGCCATACGGTGTCCCAGATATTGCGCAGGATGTCCAGAGTGCTGTTGAGCTGGCCCACTGCTTCAGCCAGGTGTTGCCGATGATGGCCGAGCTCCCGTTTCAACCGGCGGACCTCGTCGGCGTACTCCTCCAGCAACGTGGCCGCCTTGCGCATGGCCGGCGTGGCCTGCTGCAGCAGATCGTCGGTCGCTTTGAGCGCGGCAAGCGCCTCCGTGGCGGTGTCGCCCGTCCATACCGAAGGGACGGAAGCCTTTGTGTGGTCGATATCAGTGTTGGCGGTGTTGAGCGTGGTCGCCATATTGCGGAAGGCTTTGCCGAGGTCGTCGATGCCGTCCGGGTCCCCGGGGACGTCCCGAAATATCGAGGCCAACGTGTAAATGCTGCTGACGATCTCGCCGATCATGAGGGCCGGGTTGGAAACCGTCGCGAGGAAGGTGCCGACCTGCTTGAGCCGGTTGATCGCGGTAGTCGCCTGGAGGTAGTCGTCCGAGGTCACGTACGGCCGTCCGCGACGCGCCGATTCTTGGCGGCGACATAGTCATCAACCGACTTGAACCCTTCGGCTGATGCACGGGTTGCCAGGCACCACTGTTCGAGCACCTCGCGATAAACCTCGAATTCTTTCTCCCAGGCATCCCGGACGGCAACCACGGCTGCGGTCGGATCGGTGAGCTTGAATTCATCCTCAGGCGACTCGAGCGCCTGTTTCCAATCGCGACGGGCGATCCGGATATCGTCTGCGGTATCGCATACGGTCCCGGCCTTCTGCTTGATCGCGCTGTGCGCGTACAGCACCTCCGATGAGCCCACGACTTTCTCCCCGGAATTAAATCAAGATGCGGTGCCAAGCTGGAAACAACGCGGCTTTCAAAAGGTAGATCGCAAACGTCGGAACAGCTTACAGCGCGCTCCGTCGCCGCCGCCACGCTTCCGCCGGTAACAAGATCACCTCGCCTGGCACGTCTCGGGGATTGAGCCGACCCCCCGCGCTGCACCGCAACGGGATCGACACCGCGATCAGCGAACGCGACCTGCGTACGGCGGGTCACCGTGGCACTCGATCCCGACAAGGGCACGGCCAGCTCAGGCCATGAGCACCGTCTTCGGCGGCGACCGACGGGTCGAGTCCACGTGAGATGGTCCCAAGAGGGTGTTCACGAGTCAGCCTGAACCTACAGAAGCAAGGCTCTGAAGACCGCTTCCCGGACCCAGGTTGATCGTTTCCCCCGGTCGAGGCTGTTTGGACGGCTTGGCTGCGGCTCCTGTCGGCTGCGGGGATGCAGGGCGCCGGCTCAGCGAGATTTGGTGAGTGACCACAGGGATACCGCCATGAGCAGAGCGGTCAGCCCGCCACAGATCATCACGGTGGAGACCGAGAAGGCGTCGACGACGCGGCCGCCGAGGAACGCGCCGAGGGCGAAGGTCGCCTGGAAGGAGGAGGTGAAGATGACCGTGGCGGCTTCGGGCGTGTGAGGGGCGGCGGTGATGAACGATGCCTGCGAGCAGACGGGCACGCCTCCGTAGGCCAGGCCCCAGATCACGAGCAACACCACGGCGCCGACGGTCGTGCCGCCTACCGAGGGCAGCAGCAGGGTGGTGGCCGCGATCAGGCAGCCGCAGGTTGCGAAAGCGGCTCGCAGGCGTGTGGCGGTGGCCTTGCCTGCCAGGAAGTTGCCGACGATTCCGGCGATGCCGTACGCCAGCAGGACGGCGCTGACGGCTGTAGGAGGCAGGCCGGTGACGTCCTGGAGGAAGGGTGTGACGTAGGTGTAGGTGCCGAAGTGTGCCAAGACGATGAGGACGGTAGCCATCAGGGCGATGGCGGCGCCCCGGGTGCGCAGCAGATCGAGCAGGACGCGAAGGCTGGTGACCTGGTGGGCGGGCAGTGGCGGCAGCAGTATCAGCAGGGCGGCCAGGACCAGGATGGCCAGCACGGCCAGGACCAGGAAGGCGGTTCGCCAGCCGGCGAGGTTGCCGATGAAGGTGCCGACCGGTACGCCGAGCACGGAGCCCAGTGGCACGGCGGAGAAGATCACAGCGGTGGCGGTGCTGACGGCGTGCGGCGGCATCAGGCGGCCGGCCAGCCCGGCTCCGATCGACCAGAAACCGCCGATGGTGAGGCCGACGAGCACCCTGGAGATCAGCATGACCCAGTAGGAGGTCGCCACTGCGGCCAGCACGTCGGCCACGGCGAGCACCGCCATGAGGACGCACAGCATCACGCGGCGGTCCAGGCGCGCGGTGGTCAGTGTGACGGTGGGTGCGGCGACCGCGGCGACGATGCCGGGCAGAGCCATGGTCAGCCCTGTGGTGCCGGCGGAGATGCCGAAGTCGGCGCCGATGGAGGTCAGCAGGCCGATGGGCAGGATTTCGCTGGTGACGATGGCGAAGATGCCCAGCATGAGCGAGGTGACCGCGAGCCAGTTGATGAGGGGCGAGCGGGGCCGGGCGAGCGTGGTGGTGGACATGATTCCCGTTCAGACAGGTGCGCGTGGCGTGCAGGCACCCAGCCAAGCAGGGATGAAGCAGCGGGCACTGGCACGTTTCGGACGCAACCGTCGCCACGACTCGTGCACCGTCAGCGCTCGTGCGGCCGTCGCTACCGATATGGATCGACTCTCGCCGAGGTCTCCGACAATCCGAAGACCTCGGGAAACCTGGCGATGCCGACTCCGGCGCAGGTCGCGATCGTTGCCACCGACGCGTGCGCCCCGTCCACGGCCAGCTTCTTCGCGGCCTCCAGGAGGGCCTGATCGTTGCGTTCGGCTTCGGCGTGCCGGGGAGCTTTGCGGGTCATGCGCTCATTGACATACACGGCATCTGCGTGCGCCCACGACGCGGACTTCACTCACCGGCACATCGCGTCGATGAACTCCGAGAAGCCCGGGAACTCCTCTCGCGCCCCCGCCACGATCTCCGCCGCGGAACGGCGCCTCCCCGGCGCGTACCGCTCCGCGATCGCCTGGAATGCCTCGTTCGGCTGCGTCTCACGACTTGGGTCGGCGAATGCCTCTGCCGGGCCCAAGCCGTCCGCGAACAGCCGGAGCAGATCACCGAGATCGCGAGCTATCACGCCGCATTCACCCTCAGAACCGAGGTAGACGACAGGCTGCTCGATGATTGACATACCAGGCCGAACCAGCCAGAAACCGACATAGTCGCCCGCCCCAGTAGCGCCGAAAAAGCGGAATTCGCTGCCATCGACCTCATCGTTACCGGTCCACAGGCGAAACCACCACGCGGTCCTCTCCGGCGCCTCGAACCGTTCGTACAGCTCGAAATCACAACCGTGGGCCTCGTCGGTTTCTTCGTCCCACGTCCACTCGAAGCCCACCTTGGCCACCTCGGCCAAGGCGATGGGGAGGGCCAGATGTTCAGGTGTCTCCGTCATCCTGGGAGACTAGACCATTCCACATCCGGTAGCCGATCTGAGCGCGCTGCCGCCATGGAGGATCATCACGGCCAGCGGAGCAGTGATCTCCGCACTCACACGCGGCAAGCTACGCATCCTCGCGGGACACACGTCATCCCGGGGCTGGGGAAGATCAAACTCCGGCAGCTACGTGCCGATCACGTGGATGAGTGGCTCGACCAGCTCGCCGGCAAGCTGGCCACCACCACCCTGCGAGAGACCCACAGCGTGCTCAAGAGAGCCATCCGGCAAGCTCAAGCACGCGACATGGTGCTCAGGAACGTTGCCGAAATGGTCACCACGCCCACGGGCACGGCCGGACGCCCCAGCAAGGCACTCACGCGGCAACAGGCAGAAGCCGGGCTCAAGGCCGCCAGGGCGTACCCATCGAGACCATCGCCGATCTCGTCAGGCACCCGCGTCACGGCAGCCGTGTACCGGCACCAGCTCAGGCCGGATCACCAAGGGTGCCCACACAATGAACACCATCTTCGGCGACAGCCGACACGGGTGGAGAATCCGACTGAGATGGCTCCCCGATTGGCTCCCATCGACTTCCAGACATGAGAAAAGGGCCCCGGATGACTCCGAAGACCCTTCTCACCTGCATCTTCCTGGTGGGACGTTCACGAGGACGGCTGAGCCGTGTATTCAGAGGGGCGAAGAAGATCGCTTCCCGGATTCCTCGGACTTCAGGCGAGGTCGAGAATCGGGATCAGTTGCTCCTCCTCATACCTCAGGTGCGCTTCAAGCTCATCGACGAGCCGCTCGATCTCGGCCCGTACCTTCAGCGGATCCTCACCGGAAAGGGCCTGCTTCAGCTCTTCCAGGAGTACGGCGATGCGCTCGTGCTCCTGGGCCAGCCGCTTCAACGTCGGAGCGAGCGTGGGATGCTGCTCGGCCAGGCCGGGGAACATCATGGTGTCCTCGCCCGTGTGGTGATGGTGCAGTCCCTGGCAGACGGTCAGGCAGTTGATCCTCAGCTGCACGCCCAGGCCTGGCCGTCCTGAATCGGACAGCTCCTTGCGGATCAGCGCGAGTTCGCGGCGGAAGCCGTCGTGCACCAGTTTGAGGTACGCACCGCCCGACGGTGCGCTGTCCCGGGGCGGACCAGCCACGCGAAGTGCGACGACCGGGATGGTGCGCGTCGTCCTGGCCTGGTAGTCGGCCCAGCCAGGGTCGCCTTCCACCGCGCGGGCGAACGCCGCGTCGCGCTCGGCGCCCTCCAGGACCTCCGCCTCGACATCGAAGATGAGGACGCCCGTCTCGACGGTGGCGCGCGGGTTGGCCTTCAGATTGTGGTACCAGGCCGGGTTGTTCGGCGCTCCCCCGGCGGAGGAGATGACCAGCATGCGCTCGACGCCGTCGGGCAGGTAGGCGAGCGGGGTCGTGTGTGGCCTGCCCGAGCGGGCGCCGGTGGTGGTGAGCAGGAGCAGCCTCGCTCCCTCGAAATGGCCACCGACTTAGCCGTTGTTGGCGCGGAACTCGTCGATGACCTGCTTGTTGAAGGGCGGGCCTGGTCGTGGTGCTGGACCCGGATCCGGCCGCCGAGCACCACGCGGCCGTACGCCGCGCGGTGCAATCCTGCCCTTCCGGAGCGCTCAGCGTCATCGCGTAGCGCCGATCCCGAAACGGACGGTGACCAACACTCCCACCGTCGCTGCGGAAAAGGCGTTTCATCGAGGTGGACGACAGAACTGCCGTAGAAGTCACCGGGCGGCTGCACTCACGAGTATGCGGTTACGAAATCGCGAGGATTCACGAAATTCGCGCCAGAGCCGCAGCAATGTCGCCGTATGTCAGCTACGTGCTCAAACGGAATGTCGTTATTCACCCTACGGTGGGGAGATGCTGGAGTCCCTGCGGTTCATCACCTCCCCCCAGACGGTTCGGCTGCGTCTGACCCTCCTGTACGGGCTGCTGTTCGCCGCGTCGGGCGCCGTCCTGCTCACCATCACCTTCCTGCTGGTCTGGAACTCCCGGCGCAACACCGCGTCGCTGCGCTATGGCACCCTGGAGCCCGGGCGGCAGGTGCCTACCCCAGCCCTCAGCCTCGCCGAGCAGGCCCGCGAATACGTCCAACGGCAGAACGAGGCCCTCATCCAGGACCTGCTGATCCAGTCGGTGATCGCGTTCGCCATCATGACGATCACCTCGTTCGCGATCGGCTGGCTGATCTCCGGGCGGATCCTGCGGCCGCTCCGAACGATGAACGATACGATCAGGCGGATCTCCGCGCGGAACATCCATGAACGGCTCGCCCTTCGAGGTCCCCACGACGAGCTGCGGAATCTCGCCGACACCGTCGACGGGTTGCTCGGCAGGCTGCACGCCGCGCTGGACGCGCGCAAGCATTTCGTCGCCAATGCGGCGCACGAGCTGCGCACGCCGCTCACCGTGGAACACGCGCTGCTGGAAGAGGCCATGCTCGACACCGGCGCCGACGCCGACTCCCTGCGCTCGACCATGGGCAGGCTGCTGGCCATCAGCGAGCAGCAGGGACGCCTGCTGGAGTCGCTGCTCACCCTGGCCGAGAGCGAGGGAGGGCTCGCCCACCGGCAGCCCGTCGATCTGGCAGCGGGCGCCGACCGGGTGGTAAGCGCGACCCCGGCCGGCGACCTGCGGCTCCAGTCCGCTCTCTCGCCCGCCCTGGCTTCAGGGGACCCGGCGTTGATCGAACGCCTCGTGGCCAACCTGGTCGACAATGCGGTGCGCTACAACATGCCCGGCGGCCGGGTCGAGGTCGTCACCGGCATCATGGACGGTTGGGCCGTTGTCTCGGTGCTGAACACCGGGCCGGTGATTCCGCCCGACCAGGTGGCACGCCTGCTCGAGCCCTTCCAGCGGCTGGATCGCACCGTCCGCAGCAACGGCCACCATGGGCTGGGCCTATCCATCGTTCGCGCCATCGCCGCCGCCCACGACGCCCTGCTCTCCGCGCAGGCCCGGCCCGATGGCGGGTTGTCGGTGCGTGTCGCCTTCCCCCTCGCGATCAGCCTGGCACCGCAGGATTGACCATGAAGGGCCCCGGGGGCGGCGGTCCTACCGATTACACCGTACGGAGGGCGGCGGTCGGCGACATCCGGGCCGCGCGGAGGGCCGGAAGCAGCCCGGAGACCGCACCGATCAGCAGCGCGGCGGCGATTCCCCCCGTCCATGCCTGTGCGGGGACGACGACGGCCCAGCCCTTACCTGCCGCGTACACCACGGTGGCCAGCGCTCCGACGGCCACGCCCGCGACGCCGCCGAGTGCTGCGAGCAGAATCGATTCACCGAGGAACTGCATGCGGATCTGCCCCTTCGTGGCGCCGAGGGCGCGGCGCAGACCGATCTCCGAGCGGCGTTCGAGCACTGAGATGATCATGATGTTGGCGACGCCGACGGCGCCCACCACCAGTGCTACGGCTCCGAGGCCGAGGAAGAGGCTGTTGAATGCTCCTTCGGCCGCGGCCCGGGCAGTCAGCGCGTCGGACGGCTGGCTGACGTTCACCTCGTTGGCAGCCTGGGGATTGGCGGTCCGTGCCAGCGCGGCCTGCACCTCCTCGACGTGATCGGTAGCTGTGCGCACATAGAGCGTGGTGGGCGGGCCGTACGTCGCCTCACCGCGGGAGACGCTCACGTGTCCCAGATACTTGTCGGCCGCCTCGTAGCCGATCAGCACGCTCGCGTCGATCTCCGGGGCCAGCGTGGCCGGCTTCAGGATGCCCGCGATGTGGAACCACTGGCCGCCGGTCCAGATGCGCAGGCCGGGGTGGACGCGGTCGATCCCCAGCCGCTGCGCCGCCACCGACCCCAGCACCGCGACAGGGCCCTCAACTGTACCGGCATTCAGCCAGCTCCCCCGATCCACGCCCATGGTCAGGACCGAGGGCAGGTTGAGGCTGGCCGCCCGAATCTGCAGGGCCCCCGTATTGGCCTGGGGGACCATGGGGCTCCGGTACACCTTCGCGTCCTTGATCAACCCGGTGTGCCCCACCTGCTGGGTGTAGGGGATGTGCGACACCCGCGCGGGGGCTTCAAGCGGGAGGTTCGCGGTCTGGCCGCCGAAGGTCCGCCCGGCCTCGGCCTTGAGCAGGTTGGTCCCGAGCCTGTCGATCTCCGCGAGGAGCCCCGCCTGTGAGGATGAGGACAGGCCCAGCACTCCGACGATGGCGGCCGTGCCGATGGCGATTCCCAGCGCCGACAGGGTGGCACGCAGCGGCCGCGTGCGCAGCCCCACACTCGCGACCCTCGCGCTGTCCCGGAAGGACAGCCGGACCCTGCGGTCGACGTCGGCGCGTCCATGCGTCGCCGTCCTCATCTGACCCCGTCCTCTTCGTGCCGCCCCACCGCGTCGTGTGGCTGTGTCGCAGCCGTGTCGTAGACCACCTGGCCGTCGAGCATCCGTATCTGGCGCGGCAGGGCGGCGGCGAGCTCCGTATCGTGCGTGACCACGATGATCGTCGCCCCGTCGGCGTGCAGCTCGTGCAGGAGCTCCACGATCGACGTGCCGGTGACGCTGTCCAAGTTGCCGGTCGGCTCGTCGGCAAGGACGATCGCCGGCCGGCCGATCAGGGCGCGGGCGATGGCCACCCGCTGCCGTTCGCCGCCGGAGAGCTTGGGCGGCCGGAACCCTGCCCGGTGCGCCAGGCCGACCCGCCCGAGCGCCTCCTCGGCACGCGCGTGGCGCTCGGTCAGGCCGGCTCCGGTGTACAGCAGCCCGTCGGCGACGTTCTCCACCACGGTGGCGTACTCGGCGAGGAAGAACTGCTGGAAGACGAAGCCGATGCGGTGAGCTCGCAGGAGGGACAGCTCCGTGTCGGTCAATCCGGCTACGTCGACGCCGTCGATCCGCACGGTGCCACCGCTGGGCCGCTCCAGCGTCCCCATCACATGGAGCAGCGTGGACTTGCCTGAGCCGGACGGGCCGACGATCGCCGTCAGCTCGCCGCGGCGCACGGTGAAACTCACCCCCCGCAGCGCGGGCACCGGCGGCTGCTCACCGTAGACCATGGTGACCTCCTCAAGCTCCAGAACCTTGTCCCGATTCGATGCTGAGGAGGGGTTTCGCTCAGCCGGATGGACAGAGCGCTTCATATCGACGGCACCACCACTCTGTCGCCCTCAGCGAGGGCCCCGATGACCTGGACACGCCCGCTAACGTTGTCGAACAAGCCGAGCTCCACGGGGACGATCTCCCGCCGCCCGTCGGTGCGCACCCGCTCCACCGCGAACCCGCCGGCGGCCCTGCCGATCACTGATGTCACCGGCACGATCAGTGTGTCCTTCACCCCGTCGGTGGTGATCTCCACCCGGACGGGGGCGTTGTCCAGCTTCCGCGCGTCCTGCGGCCGGTCCATGGCGATGAGGACCGGGATCGTGGTGTCGGTGGTTCCGGCTCCCGCGCCCTCTCCCCGCCTGGCGACCGCGCCGACCCGGATGACCTTGCCCGGGGTCGTCCTGTTGTCCGGCAGGGTGATCTGAACGCGGTCCCCCTCCTCGACCAGACTCTGCTGGGCGGCATTGAGATCGACACTCACCTGGCGCTCGGCTAGCGACGCCTGCACGACCTCGGCGCCGGCACGGGCAATGGTGCCGAGCCTTACGGCGACCCCGATCACCCTGATGGAGACGGGCATGAAGATCGCATCGCCCAGGGGGAGCCGGCCGGTCACCGGCATCCCCCGCTTCTTCTGCAGCTTCCGCAGCGCCTGCGCGGTCTTCGCGGTGAACCGGTCTCCACTCACCTTCAGGTTCTGATTGAGTTGTCGGACATCCTTGCCCTCCGCGCCGATCGACAGGTCGCGGTAGGCCGGCATGTCCCCGCACAACAGCAGCACCGGGCGGTTGTCGACGCGGTAGAGTGCGCCCCCGCAGTCGACCTTGTCACCTTCCTGCGGTAGCTGGGTGTAGATCCCGCGAGCCTGGTTGACCGCGGAGTACGGCGAGCCGTCAGGGCGTTTGCGATACCCAAGCGTCCCGTCATCGATGATCTGGGAGTCAAGCTGCCCCTGCGTTACCGTCGCCGTCTCTGGTGGGCGGGGCTGCGCGCTCCGCACTGCGCCACCGGAATAGGTCATGAGGACCACCCCCGCGGCGACAGTGGCCGCGGCGCCGACCGCCAGACCTGTGATGACCCGGGGTCGCCGCATCACTGACCACCAATCAGCCCACCGGGGTTGAGCTCGCGGCAGGCTTCCGCCGCGGCCTTGTACGCCCGCGAGTCCTGGTCTACGGTCCCGCTCAGCAGGGCACCGCCCTCAGGGTCAGGGAAATCCGGGACGCCGTTCTTCCGCATGCACTGGGCGTACTTGATCATTTTCTGCTGCTGCTCGCCGGACATCTGACCGTCGCCGCCCAGGAACCCGGCGGGCTGCAGATCCTTGCACTTGTCCAGGGCCATCTTCCACTGCGGCGAATTGGGGTCGAGCACGGTGCCGCGCTTGAAGTTGGTGTTGAACTGGCCGTCGACCGGGTCAGGGAAGTCCTTGAGGCCGTTGCCGCGCATGCACTCGGCGAACTTCACCGCCTTCGCCTGCCCGGCCGCGGCACCGGTCTTGTTTCCGCTGGTGCTGTCGGGGTCCTGCCCGGTCGAGCAGCCTACGACGATCAGCCCGAGCGCCGTCAATGTCATGATTGCCTTCCGCATGGCGCCCTTCTCCCTGTCCGGCGAACTGCTCGGCACTTGTCTACGGGAGGGACGGTGACAGGGGCGTCAGGCGCCTTGTGACCGTGCTGTGACGCATCAGCCATCTAGCGACCAAAGATCGCTACAGAAACCCGCGACCAAAGATCGCTAGTCCACGGCGATCAGATCCGGTAGCCCACGCGGGGGACGGTCTCGATCAGCGGGGGCGGCCCCAGCTTCGACCGGAGCCGGTTGATCGTCGCCTTGACGGTGGTGGTGAACGGGTCGGCCTCCTCGTCCCATACCCGCTCCAGCAGCTCTTCGGCCGGTACGACGCGACCGCGGGCGGCGAGCAGATACTCCAGCACGGCCAATTCCTTGGGGGCCAACGGCAGACGCATCCCGGCTCTCGTCGCCACCCGCCCGGCCGGGTCGAGCCTCAGATCACCGTGAACCAAGATTGGCGGCGTGGGCAGTTGGGCCCGCCTCCCCAGGGCACGTATCCGGGCCACGAGTTCGGCAAAGGCGAAGGGCTTGGGCAGGTAGTCGTCGGCTCCAAGGCTCAAGCCGGCGACCCGTTCGGCGATCGTGCCAGAGGCGGTGAGCATCAGCACCCGCGTCCTCCGGGACCCCGAAGCGAGCTCTCCGCAGAGGTCATCGCCGTGCGTTCCAGGGATGTCCCGGTCCAGGACCACCACGTCGTAGTCCACTACCAAGAGGCGCTCGTGCGCATCGTCTCCGTCGTAGCTGACGTCGACGGCCATGCCCTCTCGGCGCAGCACCCTGGCCACCGAATCCGCCAGCTCGGCCTGATCTTCCACAACGAGCACGCGCATAATGCCCCATCTTGCTCCGACGTCAGTCACAGCCGGGTCACAACTACCGGGTCAATCGTCGACACGTGCCAGCCATGGAATCGCAGCGTGTCGGTCAGGTGCGCGGAGTCCTGCGGTCGTACGGAGATCTCGGCCACGCCGACGGACAAGCCAGGCGAGTGCTCGAGCCGGACGTCTTCGATATTCACCTCGGCGAGCCCGGACGCGTTGAACAGACGGCCAAGCTCGCCGGGCCGGTCCTGCAGGACCACCTGAAGCACTGCATAGTCGCGAGCGGGCTCACCGTGCTTGCCGGGGATCCTCCCCCGCCCGGAGATCCCGCGCTGCAATAGGTCCGTTAACGCATCCAGGTCACCGATGCGCAGTGCAGTTGCCGCACGGGTGAGGTCTCGGGCGATTCCATCGACCGCATCGGCGACCGGGAGAGCGTTCCCGGCGAGGATCGCCCGCCACAGCCGCACGTCACCGCCCGCTATCCGGGTCACGTCGCGCAGCCCTTGGCCGGCCAACTCCAAGTCACCCAGCAACACAAAAGGCCGCTTCCAACGCTCTGGAAGCGGCCTTTTGACCTGGGTGGGGTGTTCACGAATAGGACTGGCCTGGTGGTGAAGGGAGGCTAAGGAGATCGCTTCCCAGGATGGATGTGATCGTTTCCCGGACACGGCTGCGTCTGGTTGTCGTCCTCTGCGGTGATCTCGTGTCGGCAGACACGGCTGCCTGGCCGTACTGGACTTCTCCGCACCCCCACCATGACGACATCATGCCTTCGAGGTCAGTCATCGGGCCGAAGCGACCCGCGCCGCGCCTTCCGGGTTGAGACCACCGCTCCGGCCAGGCCGCTCACGGCGCAGACCAGCACCAGCCCTGCGTACTGGGGCAGGGAGTAGGCGAATGACGGCTGGCCGGTTGCGGCCTGGCCGAGTGCGGTGAGGGATGCGGCGGCGATGCCCGTCCCGAGCAGCGTCCCGGCGCACGTCACGGCCAACGTCTCCCAGCACACCATCCTGGTGAGCTGCTGCGGCTTGGTTCCCAAGGTGCGCAGTAGCCGGATCTCCTCGGCCCGCTCGGCCATCGTCATGGCCGTCGCGTTGAGCACCGAGATCACGGTGTAGACCACCGCCGATCCCACCAGCATCGGGGCCGCCCACGCCGACGGCCCGGTGCGGACGACGCCCGCCGCCGCATCGGAGGTCGCCACGGCGAAGAGGAAGGTAGACGCCAGCGCCACGGTCAGCATCACCGGCGAGGCGGCCGACATCGCCCGGCGCGGCTGGGTGACCAGCGAGTACCCGGCCAGCATTCCGGCGCCTGGGTCGAACCGGGCCGCTGCGGCTCCGAGCAGCCAGCCCATCCCTCGCAGTGCGACGGGGCCCAGCGCAGATGCGCCCACGCAGAGCGCCATCGTCGCCCCCAGCCCGGCCGGCACCGCGGCTGTCGCTTTCACCTGCGGTACCAGGAACAACAGCACGATGCCCCCGGCCAGCGCCACCCCGCCGGAGACCGCCCTGGGCCAGGGCAGCAGCCGCCGCTGCGCCGCGCTCTCCCGCAGCACCTCCAGCGGTCCCACGCCGACCGCCTTGCGCGCCGCGGCCCGGGCCGCCAGCAGCGTCACCACCAACCCGACCACCAGCGCCACGATGAACGGCCCCATCGTGACCTTCACCGGGATGCCCGTCGGCGCCAACCCGGTCATCCGCATGAACCCCGCCATCACCGCGGCGTACGGGACGGCCAGCACGCAGCCCGCCGCGCTCGCCAGCACGGCCACCACCAGCGCCTCCGCCGTGATGAGCCGGCTCACCTGCCGCGGCGTCATGCCGACCGACCGCAGCAGCGCCCAGGTTCTGCGCTGGCGCAGCACGTGCAGGCTCAGCATGCCCGCGACCACGAAGACCGACACGAACCCCGACACCACGGCCGACAGCACCAGCAACCCCATGACGCCGTTCAGCTCGTCGCGCGCTCCGGCGCCGGCGACCACCATGCCGCTTCCGCCCACCAGCATCGCGGCCAAGAGCACCGCCGCGAACGAGGCGGCAAAGCCCATCCGATTGGTCCGGACGTTGTTCCAGGCCAGGACGAGTGTCACCGGCGGCCGCCCAGCCGCATGCCGATCTGGTCGGCCGAGGGCTTGTCCAGGATGTCGACGATCCGCCCGTCGGTCAGGAACAGCACGCTGTCCGCCTGGACCGCCGCCTCCGGATCGTGCGTGACCATGACCACTGTCTGGCCGAACTCATCGACCGCCTCCCGCAGCAATGCCAGCACCTCGTGCCCGGTACGGCGGTCCAGCGCACCCGTCGGCTCGTCGGCGAACAGCACTTCCGGCCTGCCGAGCAGGGCGCGGGCGATCGCCACCCGCTGCTGCTGGCCACCGGACAGCTGCGCCGGGCGATGCCCCTCCCGCCCTGCCAGCCCGACCCGGTGCAGCAATTCCCGCACGCGAGACGGGTCGGGCCGCCGCCCGGCCAGCCTGCTGGGCAGGATCACGTTCTGCCAGGCGGTCAGTGACGGCACCAGGTTGAACGCCTGGAAGATGACGCCGATCCGGTCGCGGCGCAGCACCGCCAGTTCCTTTTCCTCCAGGCGGGTGATGTCCTGCCCGGCGATGCGAACCGCGCCCGAGTCCGGCCGGTCCAGCCCCGACGCGCACTGCAGCAGTGTGCTCTTCCCCGACCCCGACGGACCCATCACGGCCGTGAAACTGCCGCGCGGGAACCCGACGCTGACCTGGCCGAGCGCCGCCACCTCGGTAGCACCTTTCCCATATGTCCTGGTCACTCCCTCAAGGGCGACCGCATGATCACTCATGATCATCAGCGTGCCGGAAGTGGTCCGTCATCGCCCATCAGGCATCACCCCGATTGATCCCTGGGGGTCTGCAGGTCCCTGACAACCTCAACCCTGAGAAGCGTGCGATTGGGACCCTTTCTTGACCCGTTCGCAAGGATCTTCCAGGCGAGAAGATCTGCCACCAGCACACCATCACCCTGCACCCCAGCGACCTCGGCCACCTCGAGAAATTCCGCCAGGATCTGCCCTACCTCAGCCCCTCGTGGCGGGGGACATACTCCACCGTCAGGGCCATGACAGCAGGGCTGAACGGCCGTCTCAAGGGCCACGACCTCGACCTGAGCTATCCGAAGAAATCATGAGTGACCAGGGCGTACCCATCGAGACGATCGCCGATCTCGTCGGGCACGCTGGCACCAGCGTCACGGAAGCGGTGTACCGGCACCAGCTCCGGCCGGTGATCACCAAGGGTGCCCACACGATGAACACCATCTTCGGCGACAGCCGCCACGGGTAGAGAATCCGAGTGAGATGGCTCCCCGATTGGCTCCCATCGACTTCCAGACATGAGAAAAGGGCCCCCGGATTACTCCGAGAACCCTTCTCACCTGCATCTTCCTGGTGGAGATGAGGGGATTCGAACCCCTGACCCCTTCGATGCGAACGAAGTGCGCTACCGGACTGCGCTACATCCCCAAGGACCTCGACTAGATTAGCAAACTTCCAAGGGTCCTCGCGCCAACCACGCGCCGCGCGTGCGCCTCAGTCGCCCACCGCGCGGCGAGGCGGGTCCGCGTACTGGTCGAAGAGCACGTCGGGCTGCCGGAACTCGATGATCTCGGCCTCCTGCTCGGCGGCCAGGGTCTCGGCGCGGCGCCGTTCGCGCTGGCGGCGCAGGTGGGCGGCACGGGCCTCGGCGGCGCGGAGGCGGCGTTCCCTGTCGATGCGGGTGGCGATGCGCAGCACGGTGAGGTAGGACGCGAGCAGGACACCCGCGGGCGCCACCCCCCACCAGGGGATGACCTGGACGGCGGCGGTCACCACGGAGGCGAGCACCAGAAGGATCGAGAAGAACAGCATCCTCCTGCGGCGCGCTACGATGATCGCTCGACGGCGGGCGCGCAGGTGACGCAGGTCGACCGGCGGCTGCGTGAGGTCGCTGATCGTGTCGTACGGCTCGACGGGCTCGGAGTCCTGCGACTCCACAGGGGAGGAGGCGGCCATGGTCGGGACAGGTCCGGTGATCTCGGCCGCGTAGAACTCCTCGAGCTCGGCCAGGTTGCTCCGGTCTCTGCGCAACCACATCGGCACGAGCACGCACAGCCACATCACCACGATGGCGAGGTACAGCAACACGCTGCTCACGGCCACCTCCGAGCGCCAGGAAGGGCCGTACCAGGCGTCGTGGACGCCCCGGGAACGGTCCCGCGGGCAGCACGAAGACGCGTGCGTGTTCTTGGCGTCTTCGATGTGCTCACGTCACGCACCGTAAGACCGCGTGTCACTAATTGACGAGTATTCGGTGCGGTGTGTCGCGAGATCGTCAAACCTCTTCATGCGACGACCCCGCGCGACGCCACTGCACGAGCAGCCCGCGGGGCACGTCTTCCACGGTCAGCGCGTAACAAATGTGGTCGCGCCAGGCCCCGTCGATGTGGAGCTGACGCCTACGAATGCCTTCTTCCCTGAACCCGAGCTTCTCAACCACTCTGCGGCTGGCGTGATTTTCGGGACGGATGTTCGCCTCGAGTCTGTGGAGGCCGCTGGTGAAGAAGCAGTGGTCGACGGCCATGGCCAGCGCGGTGGGGGTGATGCCGCGTCCGGCGAGCGCGCCGTCGATCCAGTAGCCGACCTGAGCGGTGCGGGCCGAGCCCCACACGATGGCGCCGACGGTGAGCTGACCTGCGAACCTGCCCTCGTAGGTGACGACCCACGGCATGGCGAGACCCTGGCGAGCCTCTCTGCGCAGGGTGGCGACCATCGAGAGGTACGGCCCCAGGCCGGTCCTGAACAGGGGCGTTTCGGGGTTGCTCGGCTCCCAGGGGCGCAGCCAGTCGGCGTTGCGCAGGCGGGTGTCGCGCCACACGCGGACGTCCGCCAGGCGGAGGGGACGTAGTCCCACGGGCCCCTCGGTCAGGGTCGCCGGCCAGCCACGAAGTCGATCCACGTCACTCATCATCCCCCGGAACACGGCGAAGCCGCCATGGATCCCCCTGGTCCGTGGGGGAACGCTGTCCCGGGGGCTGTTCTCCAGGCGCCGCGGGGCTCCCTTCCAGGCACGGGGCTCGTCCCCAGACGCCACAAAGCTCCTCCCCAGACGCCGCGGGGCTCCTCTCCAGGCGCGGGGCTCCTCTCCAGGCGCGGAGTTGCTCCCCGGACGCCACGGGCTCGTCCCGGGCGCCGCAAAGCTCCTCTCCAGGCGTGGAGCTCCTCTCCAGGCGCGGAGTTGCTCCCCGGACGCCACGGGCTCGTCCCGGGCGCCGCAAAACTTCTCTTCGGACGCCGCGGCGACGTCACCGACGGGAGGGCGGTGGTGGCGTGCCGTTCGGCGATGCGGTGCAAGGATGCGGCCACCATGGCGAACCGAGGCCGCTCTAAGGCCAGCCGTCCCGCTACGGAGAGTAGCCGCCGGAGGCAGGCTGAGGCGCGCCGGACGTGCCGAGAAGGGCAAGGGAGCGCGAGCCGAGCCGTCGCGTCAGCGGGGATGGTCGCCGCCGTGGATCTGGTCGACCGCGTGCCGCAGGATCGGTGCCAGGACGGCGACGCCGTCCCGCACCCCGCCCGACGATCCCGGCAGGTTCACGATCAACGTGTCGCCCGCCTGCCCCGCCAGCCCGCGCGACAGCACCGACGTCGGCACCCGCTCCCTGTTCGCCTGCCGGATCGCCTCGGCGATGCCGGGGATCTCGCGGGTGATGACCTTGGCCGTCATCTCGGGTGTCAGGTCCTGGGGGGTCAGCCCGGTGCCGCCGGTGGTGACGACGACCGCGTACCCTTCGGCCACGCCGGCCCTGAGCGCCTCCTCGACGGGCGGCCCGTCGGGGACCACGACGGGGCCGGACACCTCACACCCCTCCGCCGCCAGGAGCGACGCCAGCAGCGGCCCCGACTTGTCCTCGTAGACCCCTGCCGAGGCGCGGTTCGACACGGTGATGACCAGCGCGCGGATCAAGGGCGTCTCCATACCCCGGTCTTGCCGCCCGTCTTCTCCTCCACCCGCACGTCGGTGATCACCGCTGCCGGGTCCACGGCCTTGACCATGTCGATGAGCGCCAGCGCGGCGACGGTCACCGCGGTCAGCGCCTCCATCTCGACCCCGGTGCGGTCGGCGGTCTTGACCACGGCGGTGATGTCCACTCCCGCGTCGACCACGTCGAGCGTGACAGACACGCCGTGGACGGCGATCGGGTGGCAGAGAGGGATCAGGTCGGGGGTGCGCTTGGCCCCCATGATCCCCGCGATGCGCGCCACGCCGAGCGCGTCGCCCTTGGGCACCTCGCCGGAGCGCAGCAGCGCGACGACCTCGCCGGAGAGCACGACCCGTCCGGTGGCCGTGGCCGTCCGGACGGAGACGTCCTTGCCGGCGACGTCGACCATGCGCGCCGCGCCCGTGGGGTCGAGGTGTGTGAATCCACTCATATCCGAATCACCTGTACTGCGGCCCCTGAGGGCAGATCGGTCACCTGTTCCGGCACCACGATCAGGCAGTTCGCCGACGCGAGCGCCGCCAGCTGGTGTGAACCCTGCCCGTGGACGGGCGTCACCACCGTGCCGTCGTCGGACAGCACGCCCCGCAGGAACGACCGCTTGCCCGCGGGCGACCTGAGCGGGGCCAGCGTCTGGGCGGTGTGGACGGGCGAAGGTCCGGCGGGCAGCCCGCTCATCTTCCGCAGCGCCGGCCGTACGAAGATCATGAACGACACGTAGGACGACACCGGGTTGCCCGGCAGCGTGAAGATCGGCACCTGGTCGTCGCCGACCACGCCGAAGCCCTGCGGCATGCCGGGCTGCATCGCCACGCGTTCGAAGCGGACCGTGCCGAGCGGGCTGAGCGCCTCCTTGACCGGCTCGTAGGCGCCCATGGACACCCCGCCACTGGTGATGACCACGTCGGCGCGCACCAGCTGCGCGTCGAGCTGGTCGAGGAAGGCGGCAGGGTCGTCGGACACCGTGCCCGCGCGGAAGCCGTCGCCGCCCGCCTCGCGGACGGCCGCGGTGAGCGTGAAACTGTTGGAGTCCCAGATCTGGCCGGGGCCGAGCGGAGCGCCGGGCTCGACCAGCTCGGCGCCGGTGGAGAGCACGACGACGCGCGGGCGCGGGCGCACCAGCACCCTGCGGCGGCCGGTGCCGGCGATGATGCCGAGCTGCGCGGCGCCGATGCGGGTGCCGGGCTTCAGCACGACCTGGCCGGCCTGCGCGTCCTCGCCCGCCCGCCGTATG
Organism: Nonomuraea sp. NPDC003804; assembly: GCF_040610675.1. NCBI lineage: Bacteria > Bacillati > Actinomycetota > Actinomycetes > Streptosporangiales > Streptosporangiaceae > Nonomuraea > Nonomuraea sp. NPDC003804. The sequence continues at coordinate 57,840 of NZ_JBEXMT010000002.1, read as the reverse complement.
GCATTGCCCTTGGCGACGGGGCGGTCGACGCGCACGGTGGCGGTGCCGCCGTCGGTCCACTCCACGGGCACGACCGCGTCGGCGCCGGCGGGCAGCGGCGCGCCCGTCATGATGCGGACGGCGTGCCCCTGCCCGATCGCCCTGAGCTCCGCCGAGCCCGCCGCGACGTCGTCGATGACGGGAAGCGTCACGGGCGCGTCGGCGACGTCGACGAACCTGACGGCGTAGCCGTCCATGGCGGAGTTGTCGAACGGCGGCAGCGGCACCGGCGAGGAGATCTCCTCCGCCAGCGTGGTGCCGAGCGCCCGCTCGAGCTCGACCTCGAGCGGGGCCAGCGTGCGCACCGTGGCGAGGATGTCGGCCAGGTGCGCGTCAACCGATTTCATCGAGGAACTCACGCAGCCACGGTACAAACTCCGGGGCGAGATCCTCGCGATCGGCCGCGAACTTCACGACGGTGCGCAGGTAGTCGAGCTTGTCACCGGTGTCGTAGCGGCGGCCGCGGAACAGCACGCCGTGGACCGGACCGCCCTCCTCGCCGCCGCGGCCCGCGAGCGTGCGCAGCGCGTCGGTGAGCTGGATCTCGCCGCCGCGGCCTGGCGGGGTGTTCTCCAGCACCTCGAAGACCGCCGGGTCGATCACGTAGCGCCCGATGACCGCCCAGTTGGACGGCGCCTCCTCCACCGCAGGCTTCTCCACCAGGTCGGTGACGCGGACGACGTCGTCCTCGGAGGTGGCCTCGATGGTGGCCACGCCGTACAGGGAGACCTGCTCCTTCGGCACCTCCATCAGCGCGATGACGCTGCCGCCGTAGGTGCCGCGCACCTCGATCATGCGCTTGAGCAGCTCGTCACGGTAGTCGATCAGGTCGTCGCCGAGCAGGCACGCGAACGGGTGGTCGCCGACGTGCTGCTTGGCGCAGAGCACCGCGTGCCCGAGGCCCCTGGGCTCGCCCTGCCGTACGTAGTGGAGGGTCGCCAGCGAGGCGGGCTCGAGGACCTGGGACAGCCGCTCCTCATCGCCCTTGGCCTCGAGGGCACCTTCCAGCTCGAAGGCGCGGTCGAAGTGGTCCTCGATGGAACGCTTGTTCTTGCCGGTCACCATCAGCACGTCGAGCAGTCCGGCGGAAGCGGCCTCTTCGACGACATACTGGATCGCGGGCTTGTCGACGATCGGCAGCATCTCCTTGGGAGTTGCCTTGGTCGCCGGAAGGAACCGGGTGCCCATGCCCGCGGCAGGCACGACGGCTTTCGTCACTGGGTCGAAGTCAGCCATACAGGGGACCCTACTGGAGGTATCTGTGGACAAGCTGAAGCTGCGCCGCCGGCTGACCGAGCAGCGTGCCGCCATTACCGAGCAGAAACGGCGGGACGACGCCCGCACGATCCGCGAAACACTGCTCGACCAGCCGTGGGTGCAGATGGCCGGCCTGGTGGCGTGCTACTGGTCGATCGGCACCGAACCGGACACGCACGGGCTGGTGTTCGCGCTGTGGAAGCACGGCGCCACGGTCATGCTGCCCGTGCTGCGCGACGACAACGACCTCGACTGGGCGGTCTACGACGGCCCTGACACGCTGGCCCCCGGGCGCTTCGGGATCATGGAGCCGGTTGACACGCGCAGAGGCGTCGACGCCGTCCGCACCGCCGCGCTCGTCATCGTCCCCGCGCTGGCCGTCGACAAGGACTCGGGGGTACGGCTCGGCCGCGGCGGCGGCTCCTACGACCGCGCGCTGGCCAGGGTCGGGCCGAACGTGCCGACGGTCGCGCTCCTCCACGACGGCGAGTTGATCAGCGGCGTCCCGGCCGAGCCGCACGACCAGCGCGTCAAGTGGGTGATGCAGCCGAGTGGCCTGACGAACGTCCAGAAACCGGCGTAACCAGGCGCGACCAGTCAGGGCGGACTAGCTCGGCAAGTACGCGACAATAGCCCTCAGGACAGGAGAGGGGGCCGGATGAAACTCGACGTCTGGCTTCTTCTGGGAGCAGCCGTCGTCATCGCGGCCATCGCCTCGGTACGGGTCGCCCACCGCAGCGGCCTGCCCAGCCTCCTGCTCTTCCTCGGGTTCGGGCTCCTGCTCGGCGAGAGCGGCTTCGGGATCCCTTTCGACGACCCCATGCTCGCCCAGCAGATCGGCCTCGGCGCGCTGGCGCTGATCCTGGCCGAGGGTGGTCTGACCACGACGTGGGGCCATGTCCGCCGATCGGTGCCCACCGCGCTCGCGCTGGCCACCGTCGGGGTGGCGGTCAGCATCGTGGTCGTGGCGCTGGCCGTCCAAGGACTGCTGGGGGCCGACTGGCGCACCGCGCTCATCCTCGGCGGCGTGCTGGCCTCCACCGACGCGGCGGCGGTCTTCTCCGTGCTGCGCAGGCTCCCGCTGCCCAGCCGCCTGGCGGGCATCCTGGAGGCGGAGTCGGGCTTCAACGACGCCCCGACGGTCATCGTCGTCGTGCTGCTCAGCCAGGTGGCGCGGCCGGTGCCCAGTCTGGGCGAGTTCGTCCTCGAGGCGGTGATGGAGCTGGCCATCGGCGCGGGCGTGGCCTGCCTGCTCGGCCCGGCCGGCGCCTATGCGCTGCGCCGCGTCGCGCTGCCCGCCTCGGGCCTCTACCCCCTCGCGGTGCTGGCGCTGACCTTCGTCGCGTACGGCGGCGCGGTCCTGCTGCACGGCTCGGGTTTCCTGGCGGTCTACCTGACGGCACTGATCCTGGGCAACGCCAGGCTGCCGCACCGGGCCGCCACCCGCGGGTTCGCCGAGGGTCTCGCGTGGCTGGCGCAGATCGGCCTGTTCGTGATGCTCGGCCTGCTGGCCAGCCCGAGCGAGATGTCCGAGGACATCGTTCCCGCGCTCATCGCGGGAACGGTCCTCCTGCTGCTGGCCAGGCCGGTGTCGGTGGTCGTCTGCGCGTGGCTGGTGCGGATCGCCCGCCTCGACCGCATCGACTGGCGCGAGCAGGCCTTCCTGTCGTGGGCGGGACTGCGCGGCGCGGTGCCGATCGTCCTGGCCACGATCCCCTGGGCGGCGGGCGTCGGCAACGCCGAGCACCTGTTCAACCAGGTCTTCGTGATCGTCATCGTGTTCACGCTCGTGCAGGGTCCGACCCTGCCGTACGTCGCCAGGCTGCTCGGCATCGCCACCGAGGGCGAGCCGCTCGACCTCGACGTGGAGTCGGCGCCGCTGGAGGAGCTGAACGCCGACCTGCTCCAGATCAAGGTGCCCCAGGGCTCGCTGCTCCACGGTGTGGAGATCTTCGAGCTGCGCCTGCCCGCCGACGCGAACGTCACGCTGATCGTCAGGGAGGGCCGCACCTTCGTCCCCACCGTCACCACCAGGATCAGGTCGGACGACCAGCTGCTGGTGGTCACCACGGCCTCCTGCCGGGACCAGGTCGAGCGCCGGATGCGCGCGGTCAGCCGCAGGGGCAAGCTGGCGGGATGGTACGGCGAGCGCGGTATGGAATGAGCCGCTGCCGAGGAGTGTTTATGATTAGCAGTCGCGTAGGTCGAGTGCCAACCTAAGGAGGAGCGCGTGCCCACGTACCAGTACGTCTGCAATGACTGTGGCCAGCCACTCGAGGTCGTCCAGAAGTTCTCTGACGACGCCCTGACGGTGTGCCCCTCCTGCGAGGGCCAGCTCCGCAAGGTGTTCTCGGCCGTTGGCATCGTCTTCAAGGGCTCGGGCTTCTACCGCACCGACAACCGCTCCTCGTCGTCGACGACCACGTCGACCACGACGGCGGCCAAGCCTGCGGAGAGCACGAGCAGCAGCAGCACCCCGGCCGCCACGCCCTCCCCGGCCGCGGCTCCCGCCGCCACCAGCTAACCGGGCCGGTCGGCGTCCGCGCCGAGCAGCTGCGGGCACAACCTGTCCAGCAGCTGGTGCAGCTCGGGGTGCGTGCCCCAGTCGGCGACCAGCTCCCTGAGCCCGTCCCTGGCCCGCCCGAGCAGGGCCGTGTACGCCCGGTCGCCCTCGGCCGTGAGCCTCAGCGACTCGCCGTCCGCTGACCGCCTGACCAGCCCCATGGCGATCAGCTGCGCGGTGTACGGCCCGCCCTCCGCCCGCGTGACCTTCCCGCGGTCGGCGAGGTCCTGGGCCCGTACCCACCCGTGGCCGCCGAGCCTGGCGATGATCCAGACGCCCGCCGGCGAGACGCCGTCGAGTCCGGCCAGTTCGCCGAGCCTCGCGTAGTAGTCCTTGCGCAGCTCGGTGTCGGCCAGGCGCATCAGACCCCGCTCGACCTCGGCCAGGGACGACCGTTCGGCCGAGGTCGCGCCCAGCCCCTCACCGATGTCGCCGGCCGCGACCGTCTTCTTCAGCGGCTTCTCGGGGATGAACCACGACAGCACGAACGCCACCAGCATGATCGGCGTGGCCACCGCGAACACGCTGGAGATCGCGTCGGCGTAGATGTGCAGGAAGTCGGCCGCGAGCGCGGGCGGCAACCGCTGGACGATCGTCGGATCGGCCCGCACCTGCTCGGGGTCGAACCCCGAGGGCAGCCGCACGGTGGTCAGCAGCAGCCGCAGGTCCTCGTTGAGCGTGGCGGTGAAGACCGAGCCGAGGACGGCGACGCCGAACGAGCCGCCGATCGACCGGAAGAACGTGGCTCCCGAGGTGGCCACGCCCAGGTCGGCGTAACCGACCGCGTTCTGCACCACGATCACCAGCACCTGCATGGTCATGCCGAGCCCCACCCCGAGCACGAGCAGGTCGACGCTCATGACGAGGGTGGAGCTCGTCTCGGTCAGGCGCGAGAGCAGGAACATCCCGGCCGTGGCCACGGCCGTGCCGGCGATCGGGAAGACCCTGTAGCGGCCGTGACGCGAGATGACCTGCCCGCTCACGATCGACATGGTGAGCATGCCGGCCATCATGGGGAGCAGGTGGATGCCCGACAGGGTGGCGCTCACGCCGTACACGACCTGCATGAACAGCGGCAGGTAGGTCAGCGCGCCGAACATGCCGAACCCGACGACGAAGCCGACCGCGCACGTCACCGTGAAGCTGCGCGTCGCGAACAGCCGCGGCGGCAGCACCGGCTCGGCGGCCCGCCGCTCCACGAACCACCAGCCCGCCAGCATGGCCACCGCGGCCAGCCCGAGCCCCCGGATGACCGGGTCGGACCAGGCGTACGTGGTGCCGCCCCACGTCGCCAGCAGGACCAGGCAGGACGTCGCGCCGCCGAGCAGGACGATGCCCGCGTAGTCGATCGTGTGGCGGGTCCGGGTGGTACGGCCGGGCAGGACGGCGACGATGACCGCCAGGGCGACGGCGGCCACGGGCAGGTTGATGTAGAAGACCCAGTGCCAGGACAGGCGGTCGACGAAGAACCCGCCGAGCAGCGGGCCGACGATGCTGGCCACCGCGAAGACGGCGCCGAAGAAACCCTGATACCTGCCGCGCTCGCGCGGCGGGACGACGTCGCCGACGATCGCCTGGGCGAGGACCATCAGGCCGCCGCCGCCCAGGCCCTGCAACGAGCGGAAGGCGATGAGCTGGCCCATGGACTGGCTCAGGCCGCAGAGGGCGGAGCCGACGATGAAGATGACGATCGCGGCGATGAAGAGGTGCTTGCGGCCGTACTGGTCGCCCAGCTTGCCCCAGAGCGGGGTGGAGACGGTCGAGGCGAGCAGGTAGCCGGTGACGACCCAGGACAGCTGTTCCAGGCCGCCGAGGTCGCTGACGATCGTGGGCAGGGCCGTGGAGACGATCGTCTGGTCGAGGGCGGCCAGGAGCATGCCGAGCATGAGCGCGAGGATGATCAGGCCGAGGCCCGCGCGCCGGCCTTCCCCCTGGTCCTTCTGACGCTCTGGCATGGTTTCCCCCGGACCGTCCCGTCGAGGCGAGCATACTCTTCGCGATCATCCGGCTACGTGGTGGAGTGCGGCTACTTGCCGGGATAGGGCAGTTCCGGGATGTGCCGCCGCCATTCGGCGGCCGACAGGGGGCCGCCCGCCCGGGCGCGGACCGCCGCCTTCGCCCTGCCCCGCTCGATCGGGAACGCCCGCAGGGAGCCGTCGCCACCGGCGATGTGGAGGACGCCGTCACCGAAGGCCAGCGCCACGACGCCCTCCGGCGAGACGGCGACGGGCAGGCCCATCACCCGGCGACCGGTCAGGTCCCACAGCCGCACCGTGCCCTCCTGCGCCACGGCCAGGATGCCCTCCCGGGAGATCGCCAGGTGCTCGCCAGCGACCTCCTCGCGGGTGAAGGCGTACCCGGAGCGCTGCCACGTCCGGGTGTCGACCAGGACGACCCTCCCGCGAAGGGACGACTCGCCCACCGCGAACGTGCGCCCGTCGGGGCTGAAGGCGACCGACGTAGCGCCGAGGTGGCCGGGGATCCTGGCCTCCTTGCCCGACCGCGTCTCGAACACGCGCAACCCGCCGCCGTCACCCGCGCCCCGGACGGCGATGAGGCGGCCGTCGGGACTGAAGACCATGCCGTCGCCCGGCGGCAGGCGCAGGACGCGCCGGCGCGTGGCCACCTCGTACAGCTCGGTCGCCTTCTCGGTCGCCACGGCGATGATCGTGCCGCCCGGGTCGAACACGGCGTCCCATCCGGGCAGCGAGCCGCGTCCGGTCCCCGAGGCGACGTCCCACAACGCCACGGACGACGCCGAGGGGACGGCGAGCGTCCGGCCGTCAGGGCTGAAGGCGAGCCGCTGGGCGCCCCCACCGGGAACCCGGGCGATCCGCCGCCTGGTCGCGGTCTCCCACACGGTCACCCATGACCGGTGCGCCAGCGCGAGCCGCCTGCCGTCGGCGCTGAAGGCCGCGCCCGCGAGGGCCGCGTACTCGCTGTAGCGCGGGCCGGGAAGGTCCGGAAGGACGTCCGGCGCGGTGAAGGCGGAGATGTCGACCGTGACGACCTCACCCAGACCCGTCAGGAAGTGAAGGCCACGACCCCCCGCCCGCAGGCTCCTCGCACCGCTGACCTGGAGCGGATGGGACATCACCGGGTCGATGCGGTCGACCTTCCACAGCTGGAGCACGCCTTCGTCCCCCAACCCCGCCACGAACCGGCCGTCAGGAGTGAAGACCACCTCGCCCTTGTACGGGAACGTCCTGTCGTCATGGTCACGCCAGGCGCTCTTCTCGACGTCCCACAGCCGGAAGGCCGTCTCCCCCGTGCGCACGGCCAGCACCCTGCCGTCGGGACTCCACGCCGCGATCTCGCGCGGCAGGTCCGCCAGCTTCCGCCGCCGCCGCAGGTCCCACAGCACCCACGAGGAGTCGCCCTGCCCGATGGCCGCGACCCTGTCGCCCGGCCCCACGACCACGCCGAACGCCGGAGGCAGGCCGTCGACCCATCGACGCCTGGCCACGTCCCAGAGCCCGGCCCTTCCGTCCGCCTCCGAGGCCAGCAGGCGTCCGGTCGGGCTGAACCCGCTCATCGCCGACCGGATCGGACCGCCGATCCGCTTGCCCGAGCCGACATCCCAGAGCTGGACGTGCTCGTCACCCGTCACGGCCAGCGTGCGACCGTCGGGGCTGAGCTCCACCGCCGAAACCCCGGCCCCCACACCGGTGAAGGAGGTGACCTCACCGCCGGCCCCCACGCCGGTGAAAGAGGTGACCTCGCCCGCCGAGACCCCGGTCCCCACAGCGGGGAAGGAGGTGACCTCGCCCTCGGAGGCCCCGGCCCTCACGCCGGGGACGGAGGTGACCTCGCCCGCTGAAACCCCGGACCCCACGCCGGGGACAGAGGTGACCTCACCCGTCCGCCGCCGCAGTCGCACGACGCCCTCAGCAACCGAGACGAGCGTCTGGCCGTCCGCGCTCAACTCCTGCAACGCGCCGGGCGGGGCGCCGGGATCGCTGAAGAGGGCGATCTCCGGCTGGGCGAGCGAGCCGTACAGGCCGGCGCGGGTCTCCATCAGCGGCGCCAGATCGGCGGCCGCGAGGCTGAGCCGCATCGCGGTCACCGGATCCGACCCCCGCAGCTCCTCCGCCCGCGCCGCGACCAGCCTGGCCACCGACTCCAGATGCTGCTCGGCCATGACCCGCCGCTGCCGGTCCGCGACGACGGTCGCCACCGTCGCCACCACCAGCAGGACGGCCAGAGCGGCGATCATCAGCCGGCGCCGCCGGGTGGCGCGTCGCGCCAGAGCCGTACCCGCCTCCAGGAAGGCCGCCTCGCGCCGGGTCAGCGTCAGATGCCGCCTGCCGGTCGCCGCCCAGCGCAGCGCCTCCTCCAGCGCCGCGCCGCGGTAGACGTCGCCGCCGGTCTGCCAGCGCCGCGCCGCCTCGCTCAACGCGCGGTGAACCGCCAGGCCGTCCCGCTCCTGCTCGACCCAGCCCCGCAGCCGAGGCCAGGCCCGGTGCAGAGCCGGATGCACGATCGCCACCGCCCCGCCGAGCGACCCGGCCCCGTCGAGCAGCCCGTCCCCGCCGAACGGCCCGGCCGCGTTGACCGGCCCGGCCCCATCGAGCAGCCCGGCCGCGCCGGACGGCCCGGCCGCGTCGAACGGTCTGGCGGCCTCGGACGGCCTGGCCGCCTCGGACGGCCTGGCCACGTCGAGCATCCCGGCCGCGCGGTAGGCGGCCACGACACCTGCCGCGCCCTCGGGCAGTTCCTCTGGAGGGACCCGGCGGGTCATCTCACTGTCGGTCAGCCGCAGGAACACCTGGGGCGCCATGGCCTGGTCGGCGGGGTCCAGCGCTTCGTAGACGGATTCGGCGAGGTCACCCAGTGGCGGATCGGCGTGCCACGCCCCCACCGGAACCGCGAGCCGCCCAACACCCGGCACTTCCCCGGCACGCGTTGCTTCCCCAAGTCCCCCGGCACGCGCCACTCCCTCAGGGCCCGCGGCAGCCACCGTTCCTCCGGGTTCCTCGGTAGGCGCCGTTTCCCCGAGGCCCGCGGCGAGCCCTGCTTCCCCGCCAGCCGAAGAACCCCCGACACCCGCCGCTTCCCCAGCACTCCGAGAACGGCCAGCAGGCGCCATTCCTCCGGCTCCCGCGGCACGCACCGCTCCCCCGGGACCCCCGGCAGGCGCCACTCCTCCGGGCCCCTCGGTAGGCGCCGTTCCCCCGGGGCCGGCGGCGAGCCCTGCTTCCCCGCCAGCCGAAGAACCCCCGACACCCGCCGCTTCCCCAGCACTCCGAGAACGGCCAGCGTCCGCCGCTCCCCCAGCACCCGCAGAACGCCCCGCACCGGCCCCTTCAGTCCAACCGGAAGCGTGCACACCCCCAGCACCCGCGTACTCCGTCTCCCCAACACCCCACGGACCACCGACCCGCGAGGCTCCCCCGGCAGCGTCCGGACGCCCGGTCGGCAACGCTCCCCCGGCTCTCCCGGCAGACGCCGCTTCCCCACCATCTCCCGCCGCTCCCTCTGCACCCGCCGCTTCCCCAGCATCCGGAGAACGACCGTCACGCAACCCCTCAGGCCACCCCACAGCGGGCGCACCCCCGGCACCCTCGTGCAACCTCTCCCCAGCCCCCTGCGGACCGCCGACCCGCGCCGCTCCCCCGGCGGCTTCGGAGCGGCCAGTGCTGAGGCCCGAGCCTGGTGCGCCGTCGGAACCCGCACGCAGCGCCTCCCCCACAGCCTTGGAACGGCCGGTGCCGACCAGGCCGAGCAGCAGTTCCCTGGCGTCGGGCCGGTCCCCGGGCCTCTTGCGAAGAGCCGCGGACACCAGCGAGCGCAGCGGCTCGTGCAGCATGGTCACGTCGGGGTCCACCGTGAGGACCCGGTGCATCACCCCGCCCAGACTCTCGTCCATGAACGGGTCGGCGCCCGTGGACGCGTACAGGATCACACCGCCCCACGCGAAGACGTCCGCCGGTGTACCGGCCCGTTGCCCGGTGAACACCTCGGGAGGCATGTACGTCGGAGTCCCCGCGACGAACCCCGTCGACGTCAGCGACATCTCCTCCGTCCGCGCCACACCGAAGTCGATCACGCGGGGGCCGTCGGGGCCGAGGAGCACGTTGTCCGGCTTGAGGTCGCGATGGATCACCCCCGCCTCGTGGATCGCGACCAGCGCGGTCGCCACGGCCGTCGCCAGGCGGTGCAGCGGATCCCCCGCGAACGGCCCGGACTGCTCGACGGCCGTGCGCAGGCTCGGGCCGGGGACGTACTCGCTGACGATGTACGGCTCGGGCGCGTCGACGTCCACGGCGAGGATCCTGGCCGTGCAGAAGGAAGCGACACGGCGGGCGGCCGTGACCTCCTTGACGAAGCGAGCCCGGTCGGAGGTGTGCAACACCTTGATCGCGACCCTGGCGCCGGCGACGTCGTAAGCCTCGTAGACGATTCCTTGCCCGCCCGCGCCGAGCCGTCCCGCGAGCCAGTAGTCGCCCAACCGCTGGGGGTCGCTGGGAAGGAGCGCCTCCAGGTTCATCGACGGCCTCCGAGGGTCATGGGATGCGGAGGATTTGACGAGCTCAGCCGCCGATTAGTTCTACCCACCCCACTCACACCTGCAGCTCATCGCCGGGCTTCTACCCCACCGCCGCTGCCATCCCTCCGCCTCCGCAGCGCTGCAGCCCCTCGGCCACGCTATGCACAGCGACCACCTCCGCCCGCGCCACTCAGAGGCAGCACGTCTCCCAACCATCCCCGCCCCGTCGTCCGCCCACTGCTGCCCATCGACCCGCGCCACTCAAGGCCACCTCTCTGCCCGCAGTTACGGGCAGCACCTCACCGCTTGCCCAGCCACCCCCGCCCAGCCACTGCTGCCCGTCCGCCCGGACCACACGACCACCACCTCCGCCCGCGGCGCTCAGGGGCGCTACCCCTCCACCTGCACCGCCCACGGCCGCACCTCGCGTTGCGCTCCCCAACCCGTCCGTGAGACAGACCAGGCCCGGACTGGTTATCCACACCCACCCAGCCGTTATCCACAGAACCCGATTCCGCCCGTCCCCCCACCCACCCACTCCCGCTACTCTCTCGCCATGGTCACTCGCGCAGACATCGGCGTCATCGGCGGATCAGGCTTCTACTCCCTCCTCGACGACGCACAGGAAGTCGAGGTCACGACCCCCTACGGCCCGCCCAGCGACGTGGTCACGGTCGGGCGCATCGGCACGCGGTCGGTGGCCTTCATTCCCCGTCACGGCCGCGACCACCGTTACCCGCCCCATCGCATCCCCTACCGCGCCAACCTGTGGGCGCTCCGCTCGCTGGGTGTCCGCCAGGTCCTCGCGCCCAACGCCGTCGGCTCCCTCCAGGCCGAACACGGCCCGGGCACCATCGTGGTCCCCGACCAGCTCGTCGACCGCACGTCGGGCCGCGTGCAGACCTACTACGACGCCGGCGGCGCCGTCCACGTCTCCTTCTCCGACCCCTACTGCCCCGACGGCCGCGCGGTCGCCGTCACCGCAGCCCGAACAGGCGGCTGGAACACCGTCGACGGCGGCACACTCGTCATCATCGAGGGTCCCCGCTTCTCCACCCGCGCCGAGTCGAAATGGTTCGCCGGCAACGGCTGGACGATCATCGGCATGACCGGCCACCCCGAGGCCGTCCTGGCAAGGGAGCTCGCCCTCTGCTACACCTCGCTGTCCCTCGTCACCGACCATGACGCCGGCGTGGAGGCCGGCGAGGGTGTGACCCACGACGAGGTGCTCCGCTTCTTCGCCACGAACGTCGCCAAGATGCGCACCCTCGTCTCCGACGCCGTCCAGGCCCTTCCCGAGGAGCGCACCTGTTCCTGCGGCTCGGCCCTCGACGGCATCAAGCTGCCCTTCGACCTGCCCTAACGAGCACCGCCCAAGGCATCACCGGTACGCCACGGCGCTCCGTGCCACCCACACGGAGCCCACCCTTCCTCCACGAGAACGAACCAGCCGAAAACATCCCCAGCACCCTCCAGACATCCCCAGCGCCCTCCCACGCCCCTGTCCGAACCTCACGACCTCGCGGCCGTAGCCGTCCAGACCTCTCGAGCTCCCGGCGATCGCGGTAGGCCTCCCGATCTCCCCGCGGTCAGCGCCTCTCCGGCCAGCACCGACGCAGCGCCGGCCCCACAGCGCCCACAACGCTCTTCATGCGCCCCGACGCGCCCTCGCATCATGCCCATCGCCGCCCTTAGACCCCCCATCACGCCATCCGACCGCATCGCGCCATCCTGACGACATCACGCCATCTCGACCGCATCGCGGCGCTGGCCCACATCGCGCCACTCCAACCGCCTCGGAGCAGCCTCGCTCGCCGCCGCTTCCCTGGCCAGCCGTGTCGCCACGCGAATGGCCTCATCTCGATGACACCAGCCGCTCGTCCCGCGCCGCACGCCCGCCCGCGACCCCACCCCAGAACCCGAACCGCCCCTGAACCTGAACCTGAACGAACACCACCACCGACCCGGCATCCGCCCCAGCAACACCACCCTTGGAGTCGCCCATGCGCGCCTGGACCCGCGTCTTCGAACGCCGGCGCCGGCTCATCGCGGCCGCCCTGGCCGCCCTCTCCCTCGCATGCGTGCTCACCGTCCTCCGCCCAGGCCCCGGCCCGACCACCACCGTCCTCGTCGCCACCAAGGACCTCAAACCCGGCACCCTCCAGCAGGGCGACCTCCAGCCGGCTCACCTCCCCGCGGCAGCCGTACCCGACGGCGCCCTCAGCACCGGCGCCGTCGGCCGCACGCTCGCCGCCCCGATGCGTCGCGGCGAGCCCCTCACCGACGTACGTCTCGTCAACCCCGCGCTCCTGGCCACGCTCCCTCCGGGTACGGTCGCCATGCCGGTGCGCATCGCCGACCCCGACGCCGTACGACTGCTCTCCCCCGGCGACGCCATCGGCGTGCTCGCGGCCTGGGACTCCGGCCAGGTCGCCCAGACCGTGGCCGAACGGGTTCCCGTCATCACCATCCCCCCGGCGGAGTCCGACAGCGGCGCGCTCGTCGTGCTGGCCGCCACTCCCGACCAGGCGAGAATGCTCGCCGCCGCCCAAGCCGGTGGACGCCTCTCCGTGACCATCAATCCGCACTTACCGTAAGTGATTCGCTACTATTTGTAGCTATGAGCGGTTTCAAGAAGTTCCTCATGCAGGGAAACGTCATCGACCTGGCCGTCGCGGTGGTCATCGGCGCGGCGTTCGGCGCCATCGTCACGTCCTTCGTCGCGGATCTGCTGACCCCGCTGATCTCGGCGTTCGGCGGCCTGCCCGACTTCAGCTCGCTGACGCTCACGGTGGGCCAGGCCCAGTTCAAGTACGGCAACTTCATCAACGCGCTGCTGTCGTTCCTGCTGATCGCCCTGGTCGTGTACTTCCTAATCGTCAGGCCGTACACCCGCTACAAGGAACGCGCCGCCGGACGCCAGGAGACCACGCACCGCGAATGCCCGGAATGCCTGTCCGACATCCCCAAGGCAGCCGCCCGCTGCGCGCACTGCTGCGCCGAGGTCACCCCGGTCTGACCAGATCGGCGCCAAGCCCTGCCCGACATCCACTCCACGCCCAAACAGTCACCCAGAACCCCGAGCCGGAGCGTGCGGTCAGCGCTGGGAATCGATCTGCGGGTCGTACTCCCAGTGCCACGGCTCATAAGGGCTGCTGTAGGCCCAGTCCGGGTGGAACCACCCGTACCTCTTCGAGTTGGCCTCCATCCACCTGAACTGCGGTGTTCCCGCGCTCTGCACCCCTCCGCACAGGTCGACCGCCATGCCCAGACCGTGGTTGCTCCGCCCGGGAACGGCGGCGAAACCCGGCCGGCGGTAGTAGACCGACTGCTGCTCGGCCAGCGTCCGGTAGGCGTCGGTGACGCATATCTGCTGCCCGAAGTGCCGCTTGTACGCCTCGTTGAGCGAGACGAAGGCGATGGCCGCGTCCGCCCGCAACAGGTGCCCGCGCTGTTGGAGCGGGCAGAGGATGTTCTCGGGAATGAGCCCGTTGGGATACTCGGTCGTCGCGTTGATCCGCAGGGGATTGCACGCGAAGGCTGCGCGCCCCACCTTGTCGATCTTGATGCCCATCTTGACGAGGGCCTTCGTGAGCGACTGCACGACCTTGTCCGAACGCTTCGTCAGCATGGAGACCTCCGCCTCCACCTGCGCGGCGGCGAGCAGGTTCGTGGCGCGCAACTCCTGCGCCTCGGCAGCCAGCCGCTGCTTGTCCGCGTACGCCTTCGCGACCTGCTCCATCTGCAACTGCTGAGCCTGCGCCAGCACGCTCGCGTCGCTCTGCGAGCGCAGCATCGCCGTGTTCGCGTCCGCGTTGCCGGCGAGGAACGGCGCGATGCCATCGCCTATGGGCTGCTGGTACACCAGCTCGACGAGGTCGGCGATCGGCCGCCGCATCTGCGTCAGCGCCGCCTCCGCCTTCGCCAGGTCCTCGAGCTTCTTGTCGAGCTGGGAGTTCGCCGCCTTGAGATCACTGGTCCGCTTGTCGAGCACCTTCTGCGCCGCGGCCAGCTCGTTCGCCGACTTCTCGGCCTCCTTGCGCAACGCCGTAAGATCCCCAGGCCCCTGCGTCACCGCCGTACTGTCCCCGGCGGACCCCTCCACCACCCCGCCACCGACGACGGCCTCGAGAACGGAGTCCGGCAACGGATCGACAGCATGCGCGGGTACGGCCGGAATGCCCAGAAGCACCGAAGAGATCGCCGTGACGACCGCGATCAGACCCACTGATCGAGGGGCTGACACGTTCGATTCCTCCGTTTGCGAACTCGTTACCTGGGTCAGGCACGCACGTTACTACAGCCGTCTCGGTGCCCGGACCGAACTCCCGGCAGCCGTTATGTTCCGAACACGCCATTAGCGCCGCTCCACCGCCAGATCCCTACGCCTGCTTCCGCTGATACTCCTGACACAACTCCCACAGCCAGGTGTCCACCCACTCGTCAGGACAGCCGCCCGGCCGCGCCGGCTCCTGCCGTACGGGCCGCTCCGGCACCGCCTGCCGCGCCTCTGCTGGCTCCTGCCCCCGCTCCTGACGCCTCGGTACGGCAAGCGCCACCGTCTCCGGCGCCTCCACCCCCAGCGGTGCCGGCAACAGCCTCTCGAACGCCCGCTCAGCATGCGGCGGCGCGGGTGCCGGCACCGGCGCGAAGGCCATGCGCCCGCCTTCTCGACCAGCCACCACCGGCCGCTCCCCCGACGCCGCACCCACCGCCCGGCGACCGCCCCCTTGCTCACCCGCCACCTGGCCACCGACCTGCCGATCGTCCACCGCACGGCGACTCGCCCGCCCCTCGCCCGAGCCCTCCATCGCCGCGGCCGTGACGGCCGCGTCGTACCCGACGAGTTCCCCCGCCAGCAGCCCCCCAGCGAGGATCGCGGGCGCAAGCAACGCCGCGAACAGCACCACCGGCCGCCCCGCGCCCCGCCTACCACGTCGACTACTGGTCACGAGCGCGACGTTAGCCACGCGGCGGATCTGATCACGGGACCGCTTGCCATGCCTTTACCGCCGACCAGAGCACCCGTGACCGATCCCGCGAAAGTTCCCTCGGGTCGATGTCACACGCAGTGCTCTGCTTTCGCTAGTCTTAGGTGCGTCCGCCTCCGTAGCTCAGGGGATAGAGCACCGCTCTCCTAAAGCGGGTGCCGCAGGTTCGAATCCTGCCGGGGGCACTCATCTCCACCAGGAAATTTGGCCTCTGACCTGCGGTTTCTCAACCGCAGGTCTTTTGTTTGCCAGCCCCAGCTAGGTCACCGAGGGCAGCCATATGCAGCCGTAGGACAGAGTTTTGGGGACATACGGGGGATGATCTTGGAAGCGGTTTCCCGAGGTCAACTGCGGATTCTCCGACGGTCTGTTGGGGCGGACTCGTCGTATCTATGATCGGCATCGTGCAGCGCCTCGCCCTCTTCGATCTCGACAGGACGCTCATAGATCTCGGCGGCGCGCTCACGCGGTGGGCCGAGGAGTTCGCCGAGCAGCATCACTTGAGCGGCGAGGACGTGGCCTGGCTCGTCTCCCTGGATCAGGGCGTACATCCCCATCGAGAGGTGTTCTTCAACGAGGTCCGCGAGCACTTCGCGCTGACGGAATCAGTCGAGGAGCTATGGGCCGGCTACCGGCAGCGGATGCCCTACCTCGTGCAGTGCTATCCCGGCGTTCTGTCCGCCTTGGCTGATCTGAGGGCCGCAGGGTGGCGTGTGGGGATCGTCACCAACGGCACGGCGGACAACCAGCTCGGCAAGCTTCGGCAAACGGGCCTGGCCGACGCAGTCGACGGCTATGCCGTGTCGGGAGTCGAGGGCATCAGGAAACCCGAGACCGGCCTGTTCGAGATCGCCGCGCAGCGGTGTGGGACCAGCCTGGCCCAGGGCGGCTGGATGGTCGGCGACAACCTCATCGCCGACATTGAAGGAGCTCAGACAGCCGGCCTCCACACGATCTGGATCGACCGGGGAACATGGCCCGAGCACGAGCATCGAGCCGACCATGTGGTCGCCGATGCAACCGAGGCAATCGCCATCATGCGCGGGCAGCGCCACGAATAGCGCGGCTCAGCCAGCCCGAGGCAAATGACGCCGTTGGGACGCCCGAGGTGGCCGACGGTACGCGGCGCCCATTTCGCATAGTTGGGCATCTATAGCCCTTCGTAGGTGTACGCACAAAACCTGCCGAATGGATCGATTTCTCAGGGAAGAATCGCGAATCGGTTGGTTACCGGGGCAATCGACTCAGACGGGGTTATCGTCGATTGGGGGTCCTTGAGGAGCCATACGAGGAGAGATCGGCATGCCTGGTCTTGATCGCGAGGCGATGCAGGCTGCGATGTCCCGCATCCAGAAGCTGTCCGATTACAACTGGTGGGTCCTGCACGCTTCCTGCACCTTGATGGAAGCCCAAGCATGGGTCGGGCCGAGCGGGACCCGTTTCAGCGACACCGTCCACAAGAGCCAGCAGGAGTTGCGTGCGATGCTGGCCAAGGCCGTCTCCCTGGCCCAGGACGAGCTGGCGAGGGCGAAATGAGCTTCAGCGGAGTGAAACTGCCGGAGTTCGACACCCTGGTCACCCGCCACACGGCGGCCGCCATGCAGATCGAGGAACTGACCTCGTTGCTGTACGGCGAACTCAATGGCGCAGGACTGGATACCGCGCCGGCGGAACGGATCAGGCGACTCGCGGCGCAGGTTGGCCAGGAAGCCGAGGACTTGCGCAAACGGCAGGGCATCGTCCGGGAGATAGAACGTTTGAAGGTCCCCCTCGGACCGGCCGCAGCAACGGGAACCCTCATCGCGATGCCGGACTCTCTCCAACAGGCTCAAGGCCAACTCGACGGCACCGCCGCAGCCAGAGCGGCCAAGGCCGCGGCAGCAGGCGATAAGAACGCGTTGAAGCAACTGCAGGCGTACGCGGCGAAGGCGCGCGACGCCACATTCGTCAAAGCGTTCCTCTCCCAACTCGGCGCCAAGGGAGTGACGGAACTGCCCGCCACGATCGCCGGTCAGCTCAAGGCGGCAGCCTCAGCAGGTGGCACCGGGCAGGCATCCAAGGAAGCCCGGGAGGCGATGCGATTGCTCGCTACCGCGCTGGCCAAGGGAACCAATCCCAGCGATCCCGCGTACATGGGCGACGCCTTCCTCACCGATCTGGTGAAGCACGGACGCAGCGAGTTCAAGCTGAACGGCATCGCCTACTACGGATATCAAGCACAGGCGATGATCTGGCAGGCGAGCGAGGGCAACCCGCCGTTCTCCGAGAAGTTCATGCAGGTCGTCGGACGAGATGCCATCGTCTTCGAGAAGGAGAAGTTCGAGGATCGCTGGAAGGCATTCAAGGACGCGATCGGAAGCGCCCTGGGCAGCCAACAGGTCCCGATGGCGGACCTCGCCACCACGCTCGGCGTGACCCAATGGATGATTCCCAGGCCCCCACGATCGGCCCAGCGAAGCAGCCCATCGACGAGTCGCGGAAGCATCTTGGCTCAGCGGTCATCGACGACCTGTTCAATGCGGCGGCCAGCGATGCGAAAGCTTCACAAGCCCTGCTCAACCACACGCCCGCCGGATGGAAGCAGTCGATCCTGTGCTACATGCTGACCGATCGCCTCGCCGCATTCCAGTTCCACGGCAACACCGACCCGTTCGCGCAAGCAATGCGGAAGGCGATGACAGGCAAGGACGACACCTCACTGAAACTGACCGGAGAGGCGCTGAACATCCTCAAGGAGCACGCCAAAAAGGTATTCGGGCCAGACGACAACAATCGCCACAGGCGATTGGTCCAAGAACGCCATGGAAGCAGCCAAGGGCAAGAGCTTCGCCACCCGCGATCAGCCACCCCAGATCAGATCCCTGGAGGAGATACTGGCAGAGCCGACGACTTTTGACGATTTTATGGAATGGGCACAACGTTTTACTAATACTGAAAGCACAGCGAACGACTTGCAGACCACCATGTCTCGCCGCGCCACATCTGGGCCACGTCCACGGTACTCACACTGCGGCTTCCCAGGCGAGGCAGGACGTCTCGGACGTACTGGAGGAAGCCCTTGTGCGGGCCGATGACCAAGACCTCGTCGGCCGTGAAGTGGTTGTTGTCCAGCAGCCAGGTGACTCGGTGCAGACCCACAGCGGTCTTACCGGTGCCGGGACCACCCTGGACGAGTAACAGGCCGGGGCGTTCCCCCTGAGGACTGGACACCTGAGACCCTAGACCTAGTGTCATGCGCCTGAAATTCGGCGGATAAGTTCTTATCCTTGGCATATGGGAAATCCGGGCCCGTCGGCCGTAGAGATCAAGTTAACGAGCACGGAGCGAGCTCGGCTGCATGGTTTGACGGTGGATGCGTCGGGACTGGCCGGCCGAGCGCGGATCGTGCTGGCCTGCGCCGAACCGGGTGCCAGTAACGCGCAGGTGGCGCGGGATCTCGGGATGAACGTGGCGACGGTGCGCCGGTGGCGCGCCGCTTACGCGCGGGGCGGGATCGATGCCCTGCTGGACAGGCCTCGAACCGGGCGGCCCAAGGCCGGGCTGACGGTCACCGAGGAAGAACGGGTCACGCTGCAGCGGTGGGCGCGCCGAGCCAAATCGTCGCAGGTCCTGGCGATGCGGGCGAAGATCGTGCTTGGCTGTGCGGACGGCAAGGACAACCAGCAGATCGCTGCCGAGCTGCGAGTGCATCCGGACACGGTCTCCAAGTGGCGCTCGCGCTTTCTGCGGCTGCGGCTGGACGGGCTGATCGACGAGCCGCGACCTGGCCGACCACCGTCGATCACCTTGGACCAGGTCGAGCAGGTGGTGGTGGCCACCTTGGAACAGACACCGACAGGCGCCACACACTGGACGCGGGCCTCGATGGCCAAGCGCAGCGGGCTGTCCAAGTCGACGATCGGGCGGATTTGGCGCGACTTCGAGCTCAAGCCGCACCGGGCCGACACCTTCAAGCTGTCCACGGATCCGTTGTTCGTGGAGAAGGTCGTCGACGTGGTCGGGCTCTACCACCATCCGCCCGAGCGGGCCGTGGTGCTGTGCGTCGATGAGAAATCCCAGATCCAGGCACTGGACCGATCGCAGCCGGTGCTGCCGATGATGCCGGGCATGCCCGAGCGGCGCACCCACGACTATGTGCGCAACGGCATCACCAGCCTGTTTGCCGCCTTCAACATCGCTGACGGCACGGTGATCGGCGAACTGCACCGCCAGCACCACGCCGCCGAGTTCAAGAAGTTCCTGGTCACCATCGACAAGACGGTGCCGACCGAGCTGGACGTCCACCTGATCTGCGACAACTGTGAGGATCAGGGTCGTACCGCCTCGGATCAGGCTTGACCCGTGCGACAACTGGCCTCGGTGTCCTGCCGTAGATCTGTCGGCCTGATCGGGGGCGGTGCTGCATGCGCCGATCCGGTGGAGCGTGTCCCGATAGGGGCCTTGGCCTAGAAGGCACCGTCACAGTCCTGACCGCCCTCACCGGCTCGGCGCTGGCCATCAGTCCCGCAACGATCAGGAGTGTGACGACCTGTGATCAGCATGCCCCATTCCGCCCAGCCTGACCACGCCGCGGCTGAAGCCTCATCGGTGCTGCTGGGAGTCGACACCCACAAAGATGTGCACGTCGCGGCCGTACTCACTGCTGTCGGTGTGCTGGTGGGCAGTAAGGCCTTCCCCGCCACGGCTGCCGGCTATCGGTCGCTGCTGGGTTGGGCGCGAGGATTCGGGCTGGTGGTCCGCGCCGGTGTGGAGTGCACCGGCTCCTACGGGGCCGCGCTGACCCGGCACCTGCGTCAGGCGGGCGTTCAGGTGGTGGAGGTCAACCAGCCGGACAAGGCGACCCGCCGCCGGCGAGGCAAGACCGATGCGGTCGACGCCGAGGCCGCAGCCAGGGCAGTGCTGTCCGAGCGGGCCACCGCGGTGCCCAAGTCCGGCGATGGACACGTCGAGGCGATACGCATGTTCAAGCTGGCCAGGGACTCGGCCGTCAAGTCCCGCACCCAGGCCATCAACCAGCTCAAGGCGGTACTGATCAACGTCGATCCCGCGTTGCGCGAGTCGCTGGCCGGCCTGGGCGTCAAGACCCTCATCCGCAGCTGCGCGGACCTGGCCGAACCCGACACCAGCGGCACCGACCTCGCCCATTCGGCGGCTGTCTTCACGCTGCGGCTGTTGGCCCGACGCATTCAGCAACTCACCGCCGAGGCCCGCGACCTGGAGAGACGCATCCGAGACGCCGTCACTGCTCATAGCCCGCAGCTGCTGGAGCGCGTCGGCGTCGGCCCCGACTGCGCCGCCGCCCTGCTCATCGCGGCTGGCGACAACCCCGAACGGCTGCACAGCGAGGCCTCCTTCGCGGCGCTGTGCGGCGTCAGCCCCGTCGAAGCGTCCTCCGGCAAGACCCAACGACGCAGGCTCAACCGAGGCGGTGACCGCCAAGCCAACGCCGCCCTCTACCGCATCGTGCTCAGCCGCCTGCGCTGGGACCAGCGCACCCGCGACTACCTGGAACGACGCCTGACCGAAGGTAAGACCCGCCGAGAAGTCATCCGCTGCATCAAACGCTACGTCGCCCGCGAAATCTACAACCTCACCCACCGGCCGGCCAGCTCACCCCGCACCATCGCTGACCTGCCAGAAGCGGCTTGACAAACATAGGGGCATCTACGGCACCCACAAGACTCCGGCGGTCAAGGCCTGGCTGGCCCGTCATCCCCGCTTCCACATGCATTTCACCCCGACCGGGTCCTCGTGGATCAACCAGGTGGAGCGCTGGTTCGGATATCTGACCGACCAGCTCATCCGCCGTGGTGTCCACAAGAACGTCCAAGCGCTGGAGAAGGACATCCGCGCCTGGATGGACCAGTGGAACGAAGACCCCAAGCCGTTCGTGTGGGTCAAGACCGCGGAAGAGATTCTTGCATCCCTCGCCAAATATTGCCGACGAATTTCAGGCGCATGACACTAGTGCGGTGACCACGAACGTTCACCGGCTTGAGTGATCAGGCTGCTCGGACGAGCGGCCGGCCCCACCGTCGTTGTTTCTCGCTGCGGACACGGGCACGTTCGCGGCGTTGGGCGGCCAGCACGTCGGGATGACGGGCGTTGGCGTTGCGCCAGCGCAGGTAGGCCTGCAGCTTGCGGGTCTGCACGGTGTGGTTGGGATGGTGCGAGTTGCTGATCACGAACGTTCTCAGCGGCCCGAACTGCGCTTCGATCGGGTTGGCCCAGGAGGCATAGGTCGGCGTCAGGCACAGCTCCACCCGGTTGGCTGCGGCCCATGCGCGGATGGCGGGGGTGGTGTTGGCCGACAGGTTGTCCAAGATGACGTAGATCGGCGCGCCGTCGGGGCGGGCCTTGCGGATGCTCTTGAGCGCGGCCAGCGTGTTGGCGCCGCTCTTGCGCATCCGGACCACGCCCCACAGCTGGTCATCGCCCAGGCTGTAGCAGCCGTGGAAGTAGCGGATCCCGTGGGTGCGCCGGTAGGTGGCCGGCCAGCGTTCGGGTCTGCCCTCGCGCGCCCAGCCCGAGCCGGGCTGCGGCCGGATCGACAACGGCCCGAACTGGTCGAAGGCGAAACACCGGTTCGGAAAGCGGGTGGTGACCTCCTCGATCCGGTCCAGCTTGGCCTCCCGGTCGGGGTCGGTGGACTCCTTCCAGGTCCGGGTGCGCTGGAAGGAGATCTTGTGCTCGCGTAAGTACTGCCGCAGCCGCTCCCGGCCGATCACCACGATGCGGGTCGGGTTGTCGGCCAGGTAAGCCAGGAGTTTGCGGATGCTCCACCGGGTGAAAGGACGACCCAGCTTCTCGGGCCGGGTGGTGGCCGTCCGGGCGATGAAGTCCTCATCATCGCTGGTGATGCGGCGGGGACGGCCTCCCGCCCAGTTAGGGTCCAGCGCGGACAGGCCCCGCTCGTTGAAGGCGTGAATCACGTCGCGGACGGTGTCTTCATCGGCGGCGACCAGCTGGGCGATCGCCGGCACCGGCGTCCCGCTGGCCGACGCCATGATGATCAGCGCACGCCTGACCCGGATCGAGTCATGCTTGCCTCGCCGGACCAGCCGTTGCAGGGTCTGTCCCTCATGATCGGACAGCCGCCGTGCCCGGACGGGCTCGGCCATATGCCTCTCCTTTGATCGACCTGGATGGTGTCGATACGACCTTGGAGGACAAGCGGGCGAAACTGGCGCAACCTGTACGGCGTGTCACCTCACGACCCGGTGAACCTAAGTGGACACCGCACTAGCTGGTTCGGGGAAGATCGGGAGAGTGTCCCGTTGGGGATGAAGAACTATCCACCGGAGTTCAAGAGGGACGCGGTGGCGTTGTATGAGTCGAGGCCGGGCGCGACGATCGCGGGGATCGCCGCTGACCTGGGGATCAGTTCCGAGACGTTGCGGAACTGGATCCGGGCGGCACGCGGCGAGCGGGGTGAGCCAGGGCGGTCGGGCCGCAGGCCGAGAGCTGGTGACAACGGCGGTGAGGCGTCGCTGGAGACGGTGGAGGCCGAGAACGCCGCGTTGCGGCGCCGGGTGCGTGAGCTGGAGGAGGAGCGGGACATCCTGCGCAAGGCCGCCCGGTATTTCGCCGGGGAGACGCGCTGGTGAGGACTCGTTAACTAACTACTGCCTGATTTGATGTTGCTTTCATACTCGGCGATCGCCTTCTGTAAGGCCTCGATCGTGCGGGGTGGGTGCGTCCGGCGAGGCTGGTCAAGGGCTGTGGCGATGTCGGGAGTGGCGAAGGCGAGCAACGGCATGGTCCGGTGGGCGTGGTAGCTCAGCGTGTTGCGGTCTCGGCTGAGCAGTCGGGCCGTCAGGGTGAGCGTGACCGTGTTGCGGCGGCTCAGGATCGCGGCCAGGACACGGTGGCGGTGGTCGAGGAAGCCGAAACCGGGGTTGTATCCGCGTCGGTTGATGCCCTTCCTCTTCTCGCGTTCAGCCTCGGCCAGGACCCCGGCGCCAGGGCTGGAGTTCCTTCACGAGCCGATCGAACTGTTCGCGGGAGATGCCGGTCAGGGCGGGGTGGGTGAGCAGGTAGGTGGCCTCGGCCGGTATCGGGGGAGCCTTCGCCTGTTCCGGGTCTGCCGGGGGTGACTGCTGGGGGTCGTAGGGGGCGATGGTGTAGTTCCACTCGCCGTGGAAGTCGTCACGCTGGACGCGCTGCAGGATCGCCTTGCGTTCGTCCTTGGTGAGGGTCCGCCCGGTGGGGTAGTCGTTGTCGTCCAGGACGGCGCTGACGGTCAGTCCGGTGCTGGTGCGGGTGGCCGAGATGGTCTGGAGCAGCACCTCGTAGCTGGTCAGCGGCTGCCCGCGCAGGCTGTGGGTGATGCGGGAGAACAGCCGGTGCTCGACCTTGTTCCACTTCGATGTGCCGGGCGGAAAGTGCATGACGGTGACGGCCAGTCCGCACTCATCGGCGAACGCGGCCAGGTCCTTCTTGAACAGGTGGGAGTCGGCCGAGTTCGCTCCGCCGGAATCCGCGGTGATCAGCAGCCGCGCCGCGTCGGAGTAATCGAGCCGGCCTTGCTGGTTCCACCATCGGCGGATGGACTCCACCGCGAACGCGGCGGTGTTGCGGTCGGTGCCCACGTTCACCCAGCCGGTATCGCGTCCCAGGTCATAGACGCCATACGGGATGGCCACCGGCGTGGCGGGGTCGGTGAAGTCATGGTCCGGGGCGATGATCGGCCTGCCCATGGGCCGGTAGGTGCGGCCGGGTCGCGCGTACTCCCCGATCGGCTCCTTCTTCTTGGCATCCACGCTCACCACCGGAAGACCGCGGGCCAGGAACTTCTCCACGGCCGCGTTGATATGCCGGAACTGCGCATCGCGGTCGGGCACCTGGCTGCCAGCCCGTCTCTTGGCCATGCCCTGCAGGCTGAACCCCATCTGGCGCAGCAGCCTGCCCACCACCGGCGCGCTGACCGGATGCCCCGCTTCTGCCAGTTCCCGGGATAGATCCCGCAGTGAGGCGGTGGTCCACCGCAACGGGGAGACCGGATCGCCCACCTCCCGCGGCTCGATCAACGACTCCAGAGCCGCGACCAGGCCCGGATCGCGCTCGTCGGCCAGTTTGCGGCCCGCGCCCGGCCGGCGCGCCCGTCCCTCTAGCACCGTCGCGCCCGCAAGTTCTGCTCGCCCCCGCGCGACCGTCGACTCCGAGACTTCCGCCAGCCGGGCCACGGCCGCGATCCCTCCGTGCCCCAGCGCCTCGGCCTCAGAGGCCAGATACAAGCGGCGCTGCCGCTCGTCCAGATGTGGAAGCAACGCGGCGAACTTCACATCCAGCACCGCCAGGGCCTGCGGCGATATCCCCACGAGAGCCCGTATACCACTTCACTCACAGACACGAGATCAAAACAAGCAGTAATTTCCTTACGCGCCCTGAACCGCTTCCAGTTCGTCGCCGACCACGCAGGCGCCTTCGGGGTGAAGCGGTTGTGCCGGATCGTCGGGGTCGCCCGCTCCAGCTTCTACCACTGGCGGTCGGCGGCGCCGGCGCGGGCTGAGCGGCAGCGCCGGGACCAGGCGCTCGCCGAACAGATCCGGGCCATCCATGCCGAGCATGACGGCACCTACGGAGCGCCGCGCATCACCGCGGAGCTGCGTGAGCGGGGCTGGCTGGTGAACCGCAAGCGGGTCGAGCGCATCATGCGCGCCTTCGCCATCGTGGGCGTGCACCTGCGCAGGAAGGTCCGCACCACGGTGCCCGAGGCCTCCGGCCGCAAGGTTGCCGACCTGCTCCAGCGCGACTTCACCGCAGACGCGCCGAACCGGCGCTACGTGGGCGACATCACCTATCTGCCCATCGCCGACGGCACGCACCTGTATCTGGCGACGGTGATCGATCTGTGCTCGCGCAAGCTGGCGGGCTGGTCGATCGCCGACCACATGCGCACCGAGCTCGTGGCCGATGCGCTGCGGGCCGCCGCCCGCGATCGCGGCGGACTGGACGGGGCGATCTTCCATTCGGACCACGGGGCGCAAGGTGGATTCAACCGGTGCTCGCAACACTCCATCGACGGAGGTGTTGGTGAATGGGCCTGGGCAAGAAACAGCAGGCTGTCCGGTTGTATCGCGGCCAGATCCCCTCGCCGGGACGGCCGACTGTCGCCTGGCGTGAGGACCGTGTCCGGTTCTGGCATGCGATCGCGCGTGGGGTGAGTTCGGAGGACGCCGCGGTGGAGATCGGCGTGTCGCCGGCGGTGGGGACGCGCTGGTTTCGCCAGGCTGGCGGGGTGGGACCATGTCTTGCCCCGACGGTGTCGGGCCGTTATCTGTCGTTCGCGGAGCGGGAAGAGATCGCGTTATGCCGTGCTCGGAAGGTCGGCGTGCGGGAGATCGCGCGGCGTCTGGGGCGGTCGCCGTCGACGATCTCCCGCGAGTTACGGCGTAACGCCTCGACGCGGACGTATGACGTGGAATATCGAGCGACGGTCGCGCAATGGCACGCCGAGCGCCGAGCCCGGCGGCCGAAGACCGCCAAACTGGCGGCCAACCAGCAGCTGCGCGAGTATGTGCAGCAGCGGCTGGCCGGACAGGTCCGCCACCCGGACGGCACGCCGGTGTCGGGGCCAGAGACGGCGCCCTGGAAGGGGCGGAACGAACCTCGGCGTCAGGACCGCCGCTGGACGACGTCGTGGAGCCCGGAACAGATCGCCCATCGGCTGAAGGTCGATTTCCCCGAGGATGACACCATGCGGATCTCACACGAGGCGATCTACCAGGCCCTGTTCATCCAGGGGCGAGGAGCGCTCAAGCGGGAGCTGGTCGCCTGTCTGCGCACTGGGCGTGCCCTGCGGGTGCCGCGAGCACGCGCCCGGCAGAAGGCCGGCGGCCACGTGACCCCCGGGGTGCTGATCAGCGCCAGGCCCGCCGAGGCCGACGACCGTGCGGTCCCGGGTCACTGGGAAGGCGATCTCATCATCGGCACCGGCCGGTCGGCGATCGGCACCCTCGTGGAGCGCACGACACGGTTCACTCTGCTGTTGCACCTGCCCCGGATGGAGGGCTACGGCACTCAGGAACGCGTGAAGAACGGCCCAGCGTTGGCAGGCCGCGGCGCAGAAGCCGTCAGGGACGCGATCACCAAAGAGATCACTGGGCTACCCGAGCAGCTACGCCGCTCGCTGACCTGGGACCGTGGAACGGAGTTGGCCCAGCATGCGCAACTGCGCATCGACACCGGCTTGGTGGTCTATTTCGCCGATCCCCATAGTCCTTGGCAGCGTGGCACCAACGAGAACACCAACGGGCTGCTGCGCCAGTACTTTCCCAAGGGCACCGACCTATCACGATGGAATGCCGAGGAGTTGGCGGCCGTAGCATTCGCGCTCAACACCAGGCCCCGAAAAACTCTCGGGTGGAAGACACCGGCAGAGGCCTTCAGCGAGCATCTAAGCTTGCTGCTGAACAGCAGTGTTGCGACGACTCCTTGAACCCAAGCAATACGGCAGCAAGCAGTTCGCGGACCTGTGCGCCGAACTGAGCGTCGTCCAGTCGATGGGAGCGGTCGGATCCAGCGCCGACAACGCGGCGGCCGAGAGCTTCAACGCCACGCTGAAACGCGAGACGCTTCAAGACCGCACCAGCTGGTCAACCGCCCGCGACGCCCGTCTCGAGGTGTTCCGCTGGGCCAGCCGCTACAACACCCGACGCCGCCACTCCAGGCTCGGCCAACGGGCTCCCCAGGCCTACGAGACAGCCTTCCACTCAACATCATCTACGCTGGCATCAGCTGCATAAGCCGTGTCCAGTCTTCGGGTGGAAGCCCCGCCGCGCCGCTCGTCAGCAACCAGGCGTAACTGGTCGCGCTGGATTGTCTCGACGATGTCGCGCATCAGTCCGTCGCGGGCCAGGTCGAGGTCGGCGAGCAGGAACGCGTCGGGCTCGTCTACCTCGACGTCGGGAGCCGGAGTCATTTCCGTCCCATCAGTGATGATCTGAATCTCGTTGTCGCTGTAATCGAGTACCCGGCGCCCGTCGCAGCGCAGGCTACTAAGAAGAGGACCTCGCCGGGATCGTCCGGAGTTGCAGACCGCCACCTGGTGGCCAGCCTGTTGGCCCATTTCACGACTGCACGCTCGTCGCCGTACACGACATCTCGGCGACCGAGGTACCAGGCCAGCTTGCCATCAGGATCCTCAACGAGGTCGACCCGTGTGAATACGAGTGAAAGGTCCCCGATGTCCTCCCGCTGGCCATACTCGGGTGGCGCGTCCGGGTGAGAAGAGAGACCCGCGTCAGCACAGTCTGTCCGGTACCCCGTCTTGAACCGGTCGACCGCCTGCCGGTCCTGATCGGCACAGCCATAGGCATGATCAACAGCTCGCTGCTCCTCAGCGATCACGTCTGCACGATCCACCATACCCATGCGCCCTCCTCGTCATGTGGCCCGCTGTGGGCGAGCGGGAGCGCTCCAACCGCAGACAGGTTGCACCGATCTATCACCTATTGATCGCCAATGTCACGGGTTCGATGGTGGAGGGACTGCCAGATCACTACCATTTCGTCCACGAAGCTCTCTACCACGCGCAACAGCAGCCCAACGAGACCGTTGGAATCAACCCCTGTGCTCTCCATCGAAGCCGGGGCGGTTCAGAGTGACGAAATCCATCCATTTGTCTGTTGGATTGTCGTCGATCTGGGGTGACGCTCGCGCGATCGTCCATGACGATGCCGGCCATCCTGCAGGTCGTTTACCCACTCAAGCCGGACAGCCTCCAGCTGACTCTATTCTCAGAAAGCCAGGGAGGCGAAACGGCCGCCGAAGACGGAAATGTAACGCTCCGTTCGCCCAAGGTGATGAGCTACTGGATGCCAGAATTCTCGCTAGCCTCTTGGCAGGAGTGAGCTTGAGAGGGGACCGCTGCAAGAAATGACGTTACCCCAGCCAGAGGGAGAGCTGCTCGACCCCTGCGCCGAAGATCTCATCGAGTCACTGCGCGCTTTCGGCTACGACCTGCCAACGGCGCTCGCGGACCTCGTCGACAACAGCATCGCTGCGGGAGCTCGGACCGTTCGGATAGCGTACTCCTCGGATCGGGGTTCCGCCTGGGTCGCTGTCGCGGACGACGGCCACGGCATGAGCGAAGAGGAACTCCGCACGGCCATGCGCTTCGCCCGGAATCCCAACGCAGAGCGCGCGATCGGAGATCTGGGGCGGTTCGGTTTGGGACTGAAAACGGCCTCGCTCTCACAAGCCAGAAAGCTGACGGTTCTCAGCAGAGACGCCAATGGCACACTCTCGACGCGCACCTGGGACATCGATCACGTAACCCTTCACCGTCAGTGGCGCGTCATCACCGAACTCGACAGCGAAGCCCAGAAGATTGCCGACCAGTTGGAGTTCACCGGTCCAGGGACACTGGTCCTATGGAGAAACACCGACAAGCTCGGGGACGGTCCCTCACTTTCCCGCCGCATCAACGAGGCCGGCAGGGAGCTGTCACTCCTGTTTCACCGTTTCATCGAACGTGGCCACCTGTATCTCCACGTCGGCGGCCACCAGTTGACCGCCATGGATCCGTATCTCCGGAGGCATCCAGCAACCCAGGACCGAGGCGTGGAAGACCTTGAGTACCAAGGTCACAGGATCCGCTTGAATCCCGTGGTCCTGCCCCATCCCTCCCGCTTGACCAGGCAGGATGCCGCCCTCGCTTCCGGCCCTGGCGGGATGCTGGCCCGCCAGGGGTTCTATGTGTATCGGGGAGACCGTCTGGTTGTGGCTGGAGGCTGGCTCGGACTGCAAGGCCTGTACAACTCCCAACCCACCAGGCTGGCCAGACTGACAGTCGAGATCCCCCCAGGGGCCGACCTTTCGTGGGAGGTAGACGTCAGAAAGTCCACCGTTCGCCCGCCATCCGTCTTGGAGGCACGCATCATGGAGATCGCAAAGGATGTCCGGGCACGCTCCGAACGGGTCTTCACCCACCGCGGAACACCGACACCCGGCCCCCGTGAGCGACGGGATCTTCAGGTGGTCTGGCAACAGGTACGCCGGCTCGGGACCTCCGAGTACACCGTGAACCGGAGTCACCCTCTGATCGCCGCCGCGATCTCCGGTCCCGGTGGAGAGGCCATCGAGGGTGTCCTCCGGATGATCGAAACCACGTTTCCCGTCGGTCTTGTCGCTCAGGAAATCGCAACGGCTGCCCAGGCAGAGGAGGTAGCTACCGAGCAGCCGGATATCGAGGAAATCCTTGCGCTGTTCCGCTCGATGCTGACAGGACTGCCTGACGATCCCGAAACCCGACTTGTGTTGATGGAGGCGCTCGCGAAGGCCGAGCCCTTCAGCAGGTATCCCGGTCTCGTCCAAGAGATCATCGAGTCCGAGACTTCCAAGGAGGACTGATCGTGTTCGACCCTACGGAGATGGCGCTGACCATGGCCAGGCAGGTGGTGCTCGGCCTGGACAAACACGAGCGGACGCCTGCACGACTGAGAGAGATCGCCAAACAGGCAACCAATATGTTGAATGCCTCGGTCGGTCCCGTTTCGGTCGTCGAAGTAGCACTGCAACTTGAGGAAGAATTCGAGGTCTCGGTGCCAAAGGCGATCGTGGTCAGCGACGCTGGAGAACACGAGCCTTGGCTGGAGGACCGCCAGGGAGAAATCGAATTCGCGTACTGGAACCGCTACGTCACCCTGCTGGGTAAGCGCTGGAAGCCCAGTGCCGTTGAAGCGCTGGATGAGACGACAGATCAGATTCTCGGCCTGATGGAGGATCCTGCCCGGTCAGGTTCCTGGAAGACCTACGGCATGGTCTATGGTCAGGTCCAGTCCGGCAAGACCGCGAACTACGCGGGCGTGATCTGCAAGGCCGTGGATGCCGGATACAGAGTCATCGTGGTCCTCACCAGCCAGCACGAGAGTCTGCGCCACCAGACCCAGGAACGTCTCGACAGAGAATTTCTGGGTTTCAACACCAAGTTCACACGGGATCCTGATGCCGAAAGCTCCAAGAAGATTGGGGTGGGCGCACTTGGCCTGAAGCCTCCTGCGGCGACGTGTCAGGCCGTGACGACCCGTGACAGTGACTTCACTGCGGCCCAGTTCCAGGGATCGGCCGTGAACGTGCCCGAGACGCGCATCCTCGTGGTCGCGAAGAAGAACGCCCGAATCCTGAACAATCTAAAGGCCTGGCTGGGGAATTTTGCGGAACTTCAGTCGGACGGCTCACGCCTGATAACCAACACCCCGCTGTTACTCATCGACGACGAGGCCGATTATGCCTCGGTGGACACCAAACGGCCAACCAGCGGCCAGAACCAGAGCGATCCGGACCATGACCCCACAGCTATCAACAAGGCGATCCGCGGTCTGCTGGAACTGTTCGAGAAAAGGGCCTACATCGCCTACACCGCGACGCCGTTCGCCAACGTCTTCATTTCGAACACCACCAATCATCCGGAGCTCGGAGAGGACCTGTTCCCACGAAGCTTCATGGTCGCGCTCGAGCCCCCCTCGAACTACTGTGGTCCCGAGGTCGTGTTCGGGCTGGAAGACTTCGCAGCGGCGGAGATCCGTGAGCCCCTGCCGATCATCAGGGAGGTGGACGACTACAGCACCTGGCTGCCCGATGTGCATCACAAGAGCTTCAAGCCTCACGGCCCGCTACCCCCGTCCTTTGTGGAAGCCTTGGACGCATTCGTACTGTCGACTGCAGTACGGCGTATTCGAGACCGTGACCACGACATCGCGGGCGGTCACAGTACCATGTTGGTACACGTCACCCGACACACCGAGGTACAAGCTGCGGTCGCCCGACAAATCGAGCAGCATCTTCAGACAATGGCCGACTCGTGGGGTGACTTCGGGCAGTCCGGCGTCGCAGTGCGAGAACGCCTGAAGAACCTCTGGCTAGCGGACTTCACTCCCACCTACACCACGGTTGCTAGCCGCGACGACGTGAGCGCGATGGTGGGACCGCCCGTCTCGTGGGACAGTCTTCAGCAGTTCATCCCCCAGGTACTTGGGGATGCCGCCTCTGGCGTACGCCGCATCAACGGCAGCGCCACAGATGTACTCGACTACCAGTCGACCACTCCAGTCACCGCGGTCGCCGTAGGCGGCGACAAACTGTCGCGAGGATTGACCTTGGAAGGCCTGTCGGTCTCGTACTACCTGCGTGCGTCGAGAATGTACGACACACTCCTGCAAATGGGGCGCTGGTTCGGCTACAGGCCAGGCTATCTGGATGTCACGCGGCTCTACACCACCCAGGAACTCGTAAGCCACTACGTTCACATCACCCGCGCCAACCGTGAACTGATGGACCTTACGAGTGCAGTCGCCAAGGCAGGTCAGACTCCAAAGCATGTGGGCATGCGGGTCCTCGACGGTGTTGGAAACCTCCGCGTCACGGCAGCCGCCAAGATGCGGTCCACAGCCAGCATGTCGGTCAGTTTCTCGGCCACGAGGGCCGAAAGCCTGGTGATCCGGACCGACGAACCGGCTCTGACGAGAAACTACGCGCGCCTGGAAGGACTGCTGGGCAAGATTGTCTCCATGCCCGCCGTTCCTGATCATCGGCTCAACGGTGCCGGCCGTGGCCTCTTCCGCCAAGAGGTTCCCACACAGGTCGTACTCGACTTTCTCGAAGGTTTCGATGTCTCGCCGAGGGTCCTTACGGCGAACCCCGAGAACCTCGTCAGCTACATCCATGCACAGATGGCCAAGGACGAGCTGATCCGCTGGACGGTGGCGGTCACAGGGGGCAGCTCAGCTGCCCGCCTCACCTCACACGGTACCGATATTCCTCTGGTCAAGCGCACGCCGATCGGTGGAGCCCGTGTGCGGGATGGAGAGTTCGAGGTTGGTGTCCTCGTCAGCCCCGCGCACGAGGCGCTGGGTCTCTCCCCCGCCACGGTGAAGGAAGCCTTCGACCGAACTGCCGAGGAGTTCCAGAGGAGCGGCAAGGGGAAGGCGCCCGTCCGGGCAAGTGGAGAGTCCCTCCGAATGGTGAGAGATCCCGCCGAAGGGCTGCTGCTGATCTATCCGATCGACCCTGCTGCCTCCAAAATCAAGGTACAGAAGGAGGACGTGCCCGCCATCGGATACGCGGTCGTCTTCCCGCATTCGACGCAGGCCGAGAAGATTCGTTACCGAGTGAACGAGGTCTTCCTCAAGGGCCTCCTGAAGGCCGTCGAAGAGGATGGAGGTGACGAGCAGTGACAAGTCCCCTCCAACAGCCCAAAGTATCGTTCCCCGCCACCAAAGAAGGCGGCGATCCCTGTCACGGTGCTACTGCGGCCTCTGCCGGGATCCGCCCTGGACGTCTATGCGGAGGCGAGGTTGGCCGTCCGTGGCCGCATGCCCCTCGTGCACAGCAACGGACAGGCGAACGACCAGGACCTCGTCCTTGATACGAGCCTCACTCACCGGACCAGAGGCGGAACGGTCGAGATCGTTGCAGGTAGCAAGGCCGACCAAGAGAACAACGTCCGGGAGCATGCACGGGGTAAGCCCAAATTATCCTGTTTTGCGAACTTCCTCCCAGAGGTGGTCCGCCCGACCTCCCACCGAAACCAGCAGGCGAACGAGATGTCACCATTCGGAGCAGCCTATTGTCGCCGATGCACAATTGAACGGAATAATTCCATCTGACACTCCGGCAGGAGTGCCTTGAGCGTCACATCTTGTCGACCTGTCCACATGCGATACCCGCGCTGTGGACGAAGAGACTGCACGAGAAACGCCGGCGGTACAGCAAAGGAGTAGCCGTGGAGGGGGAAACCGTCGAGAACTTCGCGATCCAGCTGGAGCAGGCAGTCGAAGAGCGGCTGGGACACGACTCGGGGTGGCTCAGACGAGATGTCTTCGTCCAGGTGGTCCAGGAATACCTCGTCGAGGACGGGACTCTGGAGGATCTAAGGGTCTGCTACTTCGTCGCCCCATCAGGTCGCAGCCGCATGGAGGTCGCCGGCTACTACATCAGCGATGACGGGCGCGTTCTGGACCTCGTCGTTGCGAACTACGGCAACTCGGGACACACCCTGCCTCGCGACCAGGTGCTCAAGCGGTTGAGGTGGGCACTGAACTTCGCAGCAGGTTGCAAGGAGGGCTACCACCTGCAGATGGAGGAGTCCACCCCCGAGTTCGACATGGCGCAGACCATTCACACGCACTGGCCGGAGTTCGGCAAGATCAGAATCTTTCTCTTCACGGACGGTCGCACCACCCTGACCGGCCTTCCAGAAGAAAGCCTTGACGACATCCCCGTCGTCCAACACATCTGGGATATCGAACGGCTCCGCAAGCTCGCACTCTCCGGGCGGCACGAAGAACCAATCACTGTCGATTTCGAAGCCTTGGGCGGAGCTCTTCCATGTCTCCCTGTGGTCGGCTCCAACGACGATCACCGCTGTTTCCTGGCAATCATCCCAGGACAGTTGCTAGCCGATATGTACGAGCAACACGGCGCCAAACTCCTGCAACGGAACATCCGCGCCTTCCTCCAAGCTCGCGGCAAGGTCAACAAAGGGCTCAACGAGACCATCAAATCGGCCCCAGGGCGGTTTCTGGCATACAACAACGGCATCTCGGTGACCGCCACCGGCGTCACCCTCACCCAGACAGGTAACGCCCTCACACAGCTACAGGATGTCCAGATCGTCAACGGCGGGCAGACGACGGCCTCGCTCCATCATGCAGCCAGGCGCGACAACGCGGACCTGAGCACGATCCAGGTTCCGGCCAAGATCACCGTCGTGGCCCCTGAACTGCTTGATGAGCTGGTTCCAAAGATCTCCCTGTACGCCAACTCACAGAACACGATCAACGAGGCGGACTTCGAGTCCAACAGCCCCTTCCACGTGGAGCTGGAGCGTCTCTCCCGCAGACTCTGGGCTCCTGCAGTCGACGGTGCCCAGCACGAGAGCCACTGGTACTACGAGAGAGTACGCGGGCAGTACCAGGTGGATCGCGCACGCCTGGTAACGAGATCCCAGCAGAAAGGCTTCGACAAGGAGAACCCACGGACGCAGAAGTTCACCAAGACCGATGCGGCCAAGTTCGACATGACCTTCCAACAGGAGCCCCACACCGTCAGTCTGGGCGCCCAGAAGTGCTTCCACGAGTGGACAATCAACGTTGTCTCCAGGCGAAACAGCCTGCCCGATGAGCAGTACTTCCGCGATCTGGTGGCGAAGGCGATCTTCTTTGCGCAGGGGCGGAAGGAGATCATGCGCCTCAACCCCGGCGCCGGCTATCTTGCCAACGTCACGACCTACACGATCTCTCGGCTGATCCAGGAGATCGACGTGGAAGCCACCCTGAACTCGATCTGGCGGGCACAGCGGCTGGCTCCGGAGATGCTGCGGGCGATAGGAAGCCTGAGCGGGCTCGTTCGCGATAGGCTGCTCCACGCCCCGGGGGCCGGCAACGTCACGGAATGGTGCAAGAAGGTCGACTGCTGGAAAGCGGTCCAGGACATCAACTGGGTTGGGATTTAGGAAACGGGCCACGTCCCGAGCTCATAGCAGTTCGTAAGGGCGTTCCAATTCGGTCGTGATGCCACCATGGTCTTGGTCCGGCGAGGCAGTTTGGACGTTCGCAACTAGCATGAAATCGTGCGCCTTTCATGGCGCTCCGGGAGGCCTAAAGAGCCGCCCAGCACGCAAGAATACTTGCGGCGATCGAGGAGTCTGTGTTCTCCTGGCGGTCGGCTGTACTCATAACACAAGGAGGTCAGGTGTCGTTTTATGGGGTGAAGCTGCATCGCAGTGACATCCTCTCCCTCCCCCAACTGCCCGACGCCTGCGCGGAGGACACATTCGCAAAGTGGTGCGACGAGAAGCTGTCAGCTGGAAGTCGACTGGCCGTCGATCTGTTCTCAGGAGCCGGCGGTCTGAGCCTCGGACTGGAACAGGCCGGCTGGACAGTCGTCGCAGCAGCCGACTATGACAAACGAGCCGTCGAAACGCACAGGGCCAACTTCCCCGGACTCTCGCTCAACATCGACCTCTCCGACACTGCAGAGCGGACGCAGCTTGTCCAGCTACTCAAGGGGACGAAGATCGATCTTGTGGCGGGAGGCCCACCCTGTCAACCATTCAGCAGAGCCGGGCGCAGCAAGATCCGCAGCCTGGTCGAGCATGCCGGACGCGACCCACACGACGCACGCAAGGAACTGTGGCGCGCCTTTCTCGACGTTGTCCTAGCGATCAAGCCGCGTGCCGTACTGATGGAGAACGTGCCCGACATGGCACTGGGCGACGACTTCCGAGTTGTGCGGGAAATCGTCGGAAATCTGGAGAACGCGGGCTACCACACAGATGTCCGACTGGTCGACGCATGGAAGTATGGAGTCCCGCAGCACCGCAAGCGTCTCATTCTTCTTGCCCGGAACGACCATCACGAGTTCTCCTGGCCGGACCCACAGAAGAAGGTCACCGTTCGTGACGCGATCGGAGATCTTCCGGTCCTGCCGGAGAACGATCCCATCGGAGACAGGAGCCTGCCTTACCGCGGGAAAGCCGGCGCCTCCGAATTCGCGCATCGGATGCGCGCGAAAGAGGAATCAGGCAAGGTCTGGGATCATATGACGCGTCCAGTCCGACCTGACGACCTTGAAGTCTTCAAACTGATGGACCACAAGACCTTGTACTCGGCCATTCCGGAGAATCTGCGCCGTTACAACGCGGACACCTTCGACGACAAGTACAAACGTCTCGACTGGGACGACCTGAGCCGCTCCATCACCGCTCATATTGCCAAGGATGGCTACTGGTACATCCATCCGGAGCAGCACAGAACGATCACCGTACGTGAGGCAGCCCGGATCCAGACCTTCCCCGACCACTTTCGCTTCTCCGGCACCCGAAGCGATGCCTTCCGCCAGGTCGGCAACGCCGTCCCACCCGAACTGGGCAGGTTCGCGGCTCAGGCCATCGACCCGAGAAGCCTTCACGAGGAGAAGCCTCTCTTCTCCCCGAACCGGTGGGCGTTCATCAACAAGCAGCTGTCAGACTGGGCTGCCGTGCAGCGGGAAGGAGCAGACTGGTTCAGTTTCCCTGGGCCCAACATGACTCCGGCCGCGGCCGCAGTCGTGGTCATACTCAGCCTCGGGGGCCGGGTCGACATCCGCAACTTGACCCCTGCGCTCACCCCCCTCAGAGGGTTGGCAAAGCTCACTCGGAAGAAGTACCGAGTACTCGTTGAAGCACTCGATGACCCGAAGGCCGAGCAGCGCCTCAAGCCACTCTCGGACCTGACTGCGAAGCAGAACGTGTGGAAGGACCCCGCCGACCTGTCAGAACAACTCGGACTACAGCCGGCAGAAGAAGCCCTGCTCACCCTCCTGAGCAACCACGACGTCATGCTCACATCGCAATTGTCCCTCCGTGTGGCCGCCAGGGTCACTGGCAGCGATTCCGACAAGACAAACCGGCTCACCGACGGCCGTGTGAATCTTGCTCGACTTATCGGTGGAGGGAAGGCCGCACCGCTTCGGATGGCGGCCCTACGCGTCCTGGGACTGACCACATGTCTTCCGAATGAACCGCACTGCGGCAGCTGCCCTTTGTCCACAATGTGCGCGTTCGCCCAACGCGAGCAACCTGGCATCTCGACACTCGGATAACGAACCTCAGCCGTGGTTACCCTCAAACGCCTCTGGCTTCTCTGGCGACATGCTCGGCAGCGAGGTGCACGTCCCTCTTGATTTCGCATTCCCAGATACGAATCACTCGCCAGCCGGCCTCCTCCAAGAGGAGGTTGTTGCGCCGATCTCTGGTCCGATTAGTTTCGATCTTCTGACGCCATCGATCGGCGTTCGGGCCCTTGAATTCGGCGGGCGAATGATCTGGACAACCATGCCAGTAGCACCCGTCGACGAATACCGCCAACCTCCAGCGTGGGAGCACGAAGTCGGGGGTGCAGCGGGGGACTATCCGCAGGTGTAGGCGGAACCTGAGTCCGAGCGCGTGTACGGCACGGCGTAGCGCCACTTCAGGACGGGTGTTCCGAGTACGCCTTCCCCGAAGGTGGACACCCTTTTCCGTCGGTTCCCAGCGCTGGCCGCCGGACGCCGCGGCGGAGTTCACGTGTGACCGCCCTCTCGAATCGACTGCACCTGGCACATTGGAGTTGCCCTGGTTTGGTAGACACGTCAGGACTTCGGGCTACACGGCAGCATAGCCGTCTTCATGGATGCGCCGGTCAGACCATCTCGGCGATCATCAAGGCCGACTCAGCGTCGCAGGCAGGGAGCACCGGACGGAAGGCAGGAACAGCGAGTCAGCTCTTCCGGCGACCGTTCCGCCGCGCACCAGTTCCATCACTGGCCGGACAAGCATTTGTCGACCAGCTGTTCGACACTGTGAATGCCTTCCGGGGTCAGAGTTCATGGGAGTACAGGCATCCGGCAAACCGGGTCAAGTCCATATTTCGGACCCGGCGAGATCTTCGAATGAAAACACCGGCCAAAGTGCGTACCATCACTCTCCAAGGGATGGGCCTTCTATCCCATGACACTCCAAAACCAATGGTCACATGGACGCGGCGAAGGGTTCTGTGGTGAGCGAGCGGCACAGTCTTGTTGAAGCTCTCGTGGCCGAGGTTCTGGGGCCTCGAAGCGGGCCCACGGAAACGCTCTCCTCAGATGAAGATCCCCTGGACGAGTACATCGTTGGCGTACTCGCCCCCGCCTCGTCATCCTCCGCCGAACTCGATGCATTCGAGGAGCTGGCAGGGGGAGACGCACCAGAGGCGGATGACGGCGAGGAATCCGATCCCGGAACTCCAGGACGCTCCGCGGTCGTTGGCTCCCTCCCGTCCCTGAACCTCGACCCGATGTCCCGCCCTTCTTCGATGGGCATCTCACTCGCCGTCAGGACGAACGCCTCTCCCGTACTCGACATATGTGCGACCTGGGCCCGTTACGCGAAAGACGCAGAGGAAACATGGCAGCGTACGCCCTTCGGGAAAGTTTGGCGGGGGGTCGACTGCTCCACCGACCCGACTCTTACTGATCCTCGCGACCCGGATGTTTTGGTACGAGTGCGCAGCCGCACGGACAGGACGGGGGGAACATGGCATATTTCCCTCTTCGTCGTCAACAACACCGAGCTTGACTCCGATCGCCCGCATGCCCATCACCACGTGTACCAGCCGCAGATCCGCGTCCGCTGCGACAGCGGCGAGGTCGTTCCTGTGGAACGTCAGCGACCATCGCATGACCTGGAAGATGAAGGGCTGGCCCTCCTCTATCAGGACCGACCCGTACTGGCCCGTGGACACCTCTGCTCGGCGGTCTGGCGCTCCATCGACCCTGAACGTCCACATCCCACTGGCCGTCGCGGAGCACGTGCCCCCTTCGCCTGGGCAGACGGCGAGCACCTGTTCGATAGTGCGACGGCCGCGGAGTTCTCTCCGGCAGATGCACGCTCAGAGTTCGTTCCCGTCGTGTCGGTCAATGCGCCCGACAAGGCGTGGCCGGACGAGGTTGGTCACGCTCCGGAGCTGAATCCGAGCAAGCTCTGCGAGATCACCGACGGACCGTCGATGGAGCAGGCGCTCAGTCCGCTCATCGACGGGTACGAGCGCTGGATCGAGCTGATCGAAAGCGAGGCAGGCAATCCCGATCCAGGGACACCAGCCCATCGGCACATTGCAGGATGTCGCCAAGCTCTCGAACGTATCAGGAACGGCATCAGGCTCCTCGGGTCAGACGTCGACGCTCGTTTGGCTTTCTGCTTCGCCAACCGGGCCATCGCGCTCCAGTCGGAGTGGTCGAAGGGCAAGGTCAACTCCTGGTGGCCGTTCCAGCTCGCCTTTCTCCTGGTTAATCTCCCAGCGATGGCGGACGAGGCCCATCCCGATCGGGAAGTGTGCGACCTACTCTGGTTCCCTACCGGCGGCGGCAAGACGGAGGCGTACCTCGGCTTGGCCGCCTTCACCTTGGCTCATCGCCGTCTCCGTGCCATGCGTGACGGGAGCACACACGGTGGAGCCGGCGTAACGGTCCTCTCGCGATACACATTGCGTCTGCTCACTATCCAGCAGTACCGGCGAGCCCTTACGCTCGTGACGGCCTGCGAGTACCTCAGGACCACTGGCATCGAGGGCAGCCGCGGGTGGCGTCCCAAACTGGCCAACGATCTTGGCGATCTACCGTGGGGGAACCACCGCTTCTCCATCGGACTCTGGGTAGGCGGTGGCGTCACGCCGAACAACCTTGGCAACTTTCAGTACAAAGACAGCAACAACAAGATGGTCACGGTCTACGGCGCCCTCTCGATCCTCGACGGGAAGACCGGCGAAGGTGACCCTGCTCAGGTCCTTAACTGTCCTTGCTGTCACTCGATCCTTGCAGTCCCGTCGGAAGGGTTCAGGAGTGGAGATACCAAAACGCTGCACCTGGCAGTGGGTGATCTGACCCTCGATGCCGATGGGGCGGATCCTGAGCACTTCTCCGTGGACAGCATCCAGGCATCCGATGTCGTGCTCACACCGCATGCCGATTCGACCTTCTCGACAGTGTCGATCACTTTCTCTGTCTCCGCGGAGACTTCCAGCGCCATGATCGACCAGTGGGTCAACCAGCATGTCCTTCCGGCACTCGGCAAACTCTCCTATCTGCTGCCCGTGCGCCCGTCCCGTCCTGGATACTTCATCCGGGAGGTCACCTGGCGACGAGACCAGAAGGCAGTCGACTTCGAGATCTACTGTTCCAACCCCGCCTGCGCCCTCAACATCGATGTCTCCTGGAACGAGACAACAGAAGTAGGCGGCTGGCCGGTGATGGACGCCTTCAACGACGGCAACGGACGGTCCAACCACTGTCCTGTTCCGGCCTTCACCGTCGATGAACAGGTATACGCGCGATGCCCGTCCATGCTCATAGCCACGGTGGACAAGTTCGCACGGCTTGCCTACGAACCGCGGGCCAGCGCCATCTTCGGCAATGTGGACCACCTCAACGAGCACCTCGGCTATTTCCGCAAATGGGCACCTCCCTCTGCACCAGGTTCTTCGCTACCGGCCCAACCGCGTAGCGCGCCTGCACAGGGCGTCAACCTCGCCGTCTCCGGGTTCCTGCCCCCGACGTTGATCCTTCAGGACGAGCTGCATCTAATCGAGGGCCCTCTGGGCAGCATGGTCGGCCTCTACGAGACCAGTGTTGATCTACTTGCCACCGACTACGGCCGTGGCACGCCTGTGAAGCCCAAGTACGTCGCGTCGACAGCCACCGTCCGCCAGGCCCAGGAGCAGGTACAGTCGCTGTTCGCCCGTTCGCTGGCGGTCTTTCCATCCCCGGGGATCCGAGCGGACGAGTCGTTCTTCTCGCGGGCGGAGTCCTCCCATCCATTGGACTCCCAGCAGGCAGGTCGTCTCTACGTTGGGATCATTGCGCCAGGCCGCGGAGCGCAGACACCGCTGGTGCGTACCTGGTCGCGGCTACTCCAGTACCCCAAAGACAGGCGCGATGCCGGGATCCCATCCAAGGAACTGGATCCGTTCTGGACCCTCGTCGGCTACTTCAACGCGATCCGCGAGTTGGCGGGGGCCGTGGCTCTGACACGACAGGACGTCGTGCAACGACTCGCGAGCATCACGCCCACACCTCGTCAGCTCTTCGAGAGCGACCCCATGGAGCTGTCCAGCCGAGCAGATTCGCTGAATCTCCCAACCATGCTGGACGATCTCGGTGTTGGGCTGGACGGTGATCGGGACGCGGTGAACGCGGTCGTAGCAACGTCCATGTTTGGTACCGGAGTCGACGTCGACCGGCTGGGGCTTATGTTCGTGAATGGGCAGCCCAAGACGACGTCCTCCTACATCCAGGCGACCGGTCGCGTCGGACGTTCGACGGGCGGCTTGGTGGTGACCTTCTACCGGTCCTCCCGACCTCGGGACCTCAGCCACTACGAGTACTTCGCGGGGTATCACACGACCCTGTACAAGCACGTGGAGCCCGTCACGGTCAATCCATTCGCGCCTCGGGCACGGGATCGGGCACTAGGCCCTGTGGCGGTCAGCATCCTCAGGCAGGCGGCGCTGCTACCCGGCACAGCCGGACCGGTACCGGTCGACCAACGGTGGCGAATCCAGCAGAGGCTGAACAATGGCTGGCACTGCCTGGCGAACGCGATGGAGGAGGCACGCAGCGCACCTGATGTCGAACTCCTGCCTGTGTTGATGGAGCAGCGAGCCACCCAGCAACCCGAGCTACGACGCCCTGACGCGTCTGAGACGTCAGACCACGCCCACTCTGCGCTGGACAGTTGGAAGGAACTTGCCTCAGGGAAGAACGGACAGCTGCTGCTGTTCCACGAAGGCTCCGTGACCCGAACTCCGGCGCATCCTGTGGTCCTTGGTGATCTAGCGCACAAGGTCGCCGGCACCGGCCAGGCGTACGAGAACGCTCCGAACTCCCTTCGTGAAGTCGAATCCACAACAACTATCCGTGGAACGCACTGAGGATGTCCAAGTCCAACCAGGTGATACGCCCATCCCAGCTCATCACGACCTTCGGGCCAGGCAGCATCGTCGAAACGCCTTCGGGACCGGTCGTGCTCAAGTCCATGGATGAGATTTTCAACTTGATTGGTCGGCAACCGGACGAGTTCGAGATCGTTGACGGAAGACTGTCGAAGAGCACCCTGGACGATGCTCGAATCTGCAGGATTCCAGCAAACGCCGAGATCGGCGACCCAACGGACACCTGGATCTATCCAGCAGACGGCTTTCCCTACTGGGCTCTCTGCGCCCAGCACCCTGGCCACCAGGTCCTCTACGGGTCTGATGAGGGCTGCCCGGACTGCCGTTCCTTCAACCCCTGGGAACGTCGCCAGAAGCGTGGACGTGAGGCCATCCGTTTCGTCACCGCCTGTGAGGCCGGGCATCTGGACGAGGTTCCGTGGCATGCGCTTGTTCACGGATCAAGGAGATGCGGTACGAAGCACTATCTTTGGCATGGAGGGGGCCGAGCACTCCGGCTCGTGAAAATCGAGTGCCCCAAATGCAAGACCTCGGTCAACTTTGGGAACGCATACGGTCGCCAGTGGACATGCACTGGCCGGCAGCCGGAGCACGGACCGCGCCCGAACCAGAGCGGTTCTGCCTGCACTCGCCCCGCAACGATAGTCCAGCGAGGCTCGGCAAACCTCAGAATGGCAGAACTGGTCACAGCCCTCACCATCCTGGATATGCCTGAGAGGCTTCACGATGTCCTTGGTGCCAAGAGTTTCCTTTCACGACTGGACGTCCTCCGGGAAGCGGATCTTCTCGACCACGACGCTGTCCTCAAGCAGGCGAAGAGCGCAAAGATCGCCAGCGACGACGTTGACTACCTGGCACGAGTTCCTTGGTCAGAGATACTCTTGGCCCTCGAACAGCTGCTTGGCCTCCAACCAAACAGCCCGGAAGCCGTACGGGAGGCAGAGCTCAAGCGTCTGCGCGAAGCAGCCGTAAGCGGTGCGCCCATAGC
Organism: Nonomuraea sp. NPDC003804; assembly: GCF_040610675.1. Classification (NCBI taxonomy): domain Bacteria; kingdom Bacillati; phylum Actinomycetota; class Actinomycetes; order Streptosporangiales; family Streptosporangiaceae; genus Nonomuraea; species Nonomuraea sp. NPDC003804. Next base: position 15,065 of record NZ_JBEXMT010000002.1, on the reverse strand, counting down.
CGTGAAGGACGAGCCACTGGACAGCCCGCCTCTCTTCGAGGTGAAGCGGTCGGATGTTCGTTCGATCATCGGCCCGACCGGGCAGATGACGCTGCGCGTCACCCCCATCAGCAGACTTCGCATGGTGATGGCTCAGACCGGGTATCGCCGGCTGAATCCCGAAACCGGGCACATCGTTTCCACGTCCTTCACCGGCAAAGGCGGCATCACCTGGTATCCCGGCGTCGAACTCTTCGGCGAAGGGGTGTTCATCGACCTGAAAGATGCACCTTTGCCTGTGGCAGGTTCACGGTGGCCTCTCTGGCAGAACCGGTACATGGCCGGGGATTCCGCCAGCCTGCTCAACCACCCGGCCCATGTCTGGTGGCACAGCCTCTCCCACCGGCTGCTCTGGGCTCTGTCCGTCGACTCCGGATACTCCTCGGCCGCGATTCGTGAACGCGTGTACGTCCAGCTAAAGAACGACAACGTGGTGAGCAGTGGGCTGCTCCTCTATACAGTCCAGCCCGGCGGAGACGGGACCATGGGCGGACTCATATCCCTCGTCAACCGCTTCGAGCGGGTTCTGGAACGTGCGCTCCAGGACGTCGACACCTGTTCGAACGATCCGCTGTGCGAGGAAGCCCCGCGTTCCGGCGCAGACGGAGTGGCCTGTTACTCATGCCTGTTCGCGTCCGAGACCTCCTGTGAACATCGAAACCGCGGACTCGACCGACTGCTACTGACAGAGAATCTTCCTTAGTTCGTGCGGAGCTCTCGGGCGTGGCGGGCAGCACAAGCGCATGCCTACCACGTCCGTTCCTGATCCCTGTAGAATTCGGTGTATTTGTTGTACGCAAGTTCACCGGCACGGTGAAATCTGATGTTGTCCCGAACATCAACAACAAGACATTCCTCGGTGCCCCTGAAGGCACGTCCTCGCATTCCTCGCCCGATCATCTGCGCGTAGAGCACTCGGCTGGTTGTTGGACGACCGATCACGAGAGCGCGGATCCTGGGGGCATCGAATCCGGTCGTAAGGACTCCGAAGTTGCACAGAACGGAGATGTTCCCTGCCCGGAATTCTTCAATCAGTGCACGACGTGTCGCAGATCTGGTATCGCCGGTGATCACCTCGGCCGAACGCCCCTTTCTCCGAAGAAGAATCGACATTGCCTCGGCGTGTTCGACCGTGCAGCCAAAAAACAACGTGGGGCATTCTTCCGGGATCTTCATAAGGCGGTCGAAGAGTGCCTTGTTCCTGAGTTCGGACTCGCCTATCTCCTGCAGGAATCCGGTATGGAAGTCGTGGAACTGCTCGAAGTGTTCAACGAACTTCTGGTTATGGGCCATGTCGAACGGAGAGGCCGCATGCTCAAGCACTTCGTGTTTCGCCACCGAGAGAACCCCACGAGAACGGAGCTCCTTGATCGGATCATCTCCCAGGGAGTCCGCTCTGAGCAGCCGCTTGTGGAAAACGCCTGCCATGTCCTGCGTCTCCGGGTCATTGCCTCGATACGGCGTTGCAGTGAGACCGAGGAGCGGAGTCTCGGACTGCCCCGACCTGGAGGTGTCGATCTTCAAGAAGTCCAAGACCTCCCTGTAGCTGGGCGCACCTACACGATGCGCCTCGTCGACAACCACGGCACCAATTCCTTGGGCCAGCTCCCCAAACTCCAGGGCCTGCTTGGATTCCGGATCCCGGACCGCAGCCTGCAGCTTCTGAATACTCGCGACCAGGATGTTTGATTCCTCCGGAATCTTGGCGTTCCCCCAGAAACGAGCTATCTCCAGATTGGAACGAACATTCGAACGATGGCCGAGATCGGTCCACACCTCACTGAAGGACTGAACAGCCTGCTCGCAGAGTTCTTCGCTCTGCGCAATCCAAAGAACAATCGGTCTGTCGGAACGCTCCAGCCACCATGCGATGAGACTCTCCACCGCGGTTCTCGTCTTTCCCGCTCCCGTCGGCATGGTCAGCACACCACGATTGCCGCCAGGCTGTCCGTTGAGTACCTCGACCGCCTGATTCCTCAGATCGGCCTGGAAATCCGTGAGGTCGTCCAGCGGAACAAACGGGACCACCTGTAGCATGCTTGGCTCTGACCTGACACCCGGAAGACCCGCGAACACCAACGGGAGCTCGAGGTCTCTGACAAAATGCCGCGCCCAACTCTTTCCTGGATGCCATGAACGGCCGGCCAGTTTCTCCGCCTGAACTCTCACCGATCCCTTGACCATGAGCCCTGTGGCATGTTCCTTCAGACGTTCACGCTGCTCGTGTGTCGCGTTCAGAACAAGGTAGTACTTGATTTCCTTGGACTCCAGAAGATCAACACCACAACGGTCAACTATGAACTCCGCCAAGTCCTCATCGGGAAGCGTCTTACGCCGGCGCCCGCGAGTCGGTAAGCGTTCCGCATCGAGCACCAGTTGTTCAACTGTTGCCCGTCTACCTCTGCCTCGCCGCTCCAGCGAGTCGACGATTTTACGTCGCTCGATGCCCGCCAACCGCCGGTTGAGAATGTCCACAGCCGCTCTGCGATCGTCCTCGCCGAGCCGTCCGAAGGCTTCCAACGCTCTCCTCGTCCGAAATAATCTCCACTGCACGTTCGTCGCGAGACGCCCATGAAGCGAGTAACTATACATCCACGACAGAGTCAATTACACATCTTGCCATATTTGCCCATGCAGTTGGAGCGGTCTACGTCCAAATCGCCAGAGAGGCGACCTGACGGTCGCCGGACACTTCAGCCAGGATATTTATATCGATTAGGTCCCATTCGTCCGCATTGCGAGGTAAGCGGACTCATTACACGCAGATGCCAGCGCGCCAACGCATCGTGGACCAAGGCCACTCGGGCAGGAGCCAGGCTTGGGACCCGTCCACACGGTTTCGTCCTCCGCCACGAGAGTGCGGTCCTCTGAGCCGACTTAGCTGATCGAGCAAGCTGGACTGCCGTAGCTCTACTGCAACCGACCCAAACTGCCCTTCACGCACGCGATCTTAATCGTACGATGGGATCGGCTTCAGAGAGCCCAAGACGTCGCAGGAAGGACCGCAGTGGCCAAGCAGCTCGCCATCGCCAAAGACTTCCTGACCGAATACGCCAAGCTGGAGAAGCCGGTCCAACGAGCAGTCCAAGAGGCAATCGGCAAGTTCACCCAGCATGCCCATGCTGGACAGCATCTGGAGAAGGTGAACAACGCCCGCGACCCCCGCATCCGAACGATCCGAATCGACAGGTTCTGGCGAGGGGTGGTGCTGGCACCGGAGACCGGCGAGGTCTACTGCCTTCTGCGGGTACTCCCTCATGACGACGCCTACGACTTCTGCGCGAGTCATCGATTCACGGTTAACCAGGTCCTTGGCGTCCTGGAGAGCCGTGACGAGTCCCAGTTGGAGACCCTGACGCCGGCCCTGCGTCGGGTCGCCGACCGGGTACCCAAACGGCTCTTCGACGGCGTGAGTGATGCCGACCTCAGAAATCTGGGCATCGACGAGCAGGTCCTACCCGTCATCCGACTGCTCAGCAAGGAGGCTCATCTCGACGCGCTACAGCATCTGCTGCCGCCTCTTCAGTATGACGCGCTCGTAGCCCTCGCTGCCGGCATGTCACCGGAGGAAGTCTGGAGCGAGATCAGCAGGAACCTCATCGACAGTGCCCGCCCCGACGAGGTGGATCCGGACGACTTCGCCGCCGCAATCACACGCACCCCAGACCAGGTGACGTTGATAGAGGGACCCGCTGATCTTCAGATGATGCTGGAGCATCCTTTCGACGCATGGCGGGTTTTCCTGCACCCGGCGCAGCATCGCATCGCCTACCGTGAGGCATACAGGGGATCGGTGATGGTCAGCGGTGGCGCCGGCACCGGAAAGACGGTCACCGCGCTGCACCGCGCCGCCCACTTGGCTGCGCGTACCCCCGGCAACCGCGAACATCGGCCCATCCTGCTGACGGCGTTTAGTACGGAGCTAACCGCCGCCTTGGAGCAGCAGCTTGAGCTGCTGATCGACAACGTAGAAGCCCGGCAGCCGGTCGAGGTGCTCAACACCGACAAGCTGGCCTTTCGCATAGTGCAGGAGAATCTGGGCCGTAGCCCGCACGTCCTTGACGTCAAGGATCTCGAGCAGCGATGGACGCAATGGCTCAATGAGCTCGGTAGCAGTTATCGCGCTCGATTCCTGATCGAGGAATGGGACAATGTGATCATCGCTCAGGATCTGCGGACCCAGGAGGAATACGTCGCCTGTCGTCGCCATGGTCGTAGGGAACCTCTGGCCGGAGCCGAGCGACCAGAGGTGTGGCGAATCATCACGATGTTCCGCGAGCGTATGAGGCAGCGGGACGAACGGACCTTCCGTCAGATCACTGACGAGGCCGCCAGGCTGCTCCAGGACAGCGACTCTCCTGTCTATCGGCACGTCATCGTCGACGAGGCGCAAGACCTGCACCCTGCACAATGGCGATTGCTACGCGCTGCCGTACCTGAAGGGCCCGACGATCTGTTCATAGTCGGCGATCCACACCAGCGCATCTGGGAGCACCGGGTTTCGCTGAAGAGTGTTGGGATCGATGTCCGCGGAGCCCGTAGTCACCGGCTAACGATCAACTATCGGACGACCCAGGAGATATTGACCTGGGCCATTCAGGTCCTGGGCCTCGTACAGGCAGATGGTCTGGATGACTTGCCCACTTCCCTGGAGGGCTACGAGTCACCAATGCACGGCCGCCGGCCTGTCGTCCGCCGCTTCCCTGACCAGGAAAGCGAACTGGACGCCGTCGTCGAGCAGGTCCGCTCCTGGCTGAATGACGGAGTCGCCGCCAAGGACATCGCAGTGACCGCGCGCGTACGGGCACTGCGCGACCAAGCAATCAATCGGCTGGAAAGCGCCGGGATCAAGGCCGTTCGCAGTGGTTCCACAGGTGTGCGGGTCAGCACGATGCACATGACCAAGGGTTTGGAATTTCGGTGCGTGGCAGTGATCGGGGCGACCCAGAAGCTCATCCCTCTCCCCAGCGCTCTCGTACCTGCCGACGTGGATCAAGCCGCCCATAACGAGAGCCTGCAACGCGAACGGTGCCTGCTGTATGTGGCATGTACCCGAGCCCGCGACCGGTTGTACGTGTCGCATTCCGGGCCGCCGAGCCAGTTCCTACCGCGCTGACCCCGCCGGAACAAGGAGACCCTCATGAGACCCCTGCGTGTCGGTGTCCGCAACGTACGCGGCGCCCACGATGTGGAGCTCCACCTGCGGCCCTTCAGCGCGCTCATCGGCCCTAACAACGCCGGCAAGTCGACATTGCTGGATGCCGTGCGGCTGTTCTATGACGTGCTCGCCTGGGACGGCCCACGTGACCGGACATGGAGTGCACAGCCCACGGAAGCGTCCTGGGTCGAGATCAGTTATGAACTGAACGAACAGGAAGCCAACGACATCCTGGGCGTGACGAACGAAGACCGAGAGCACGGCGCCGAGCTCCTTGACGATGATGTGCTGACCGTCCGCCGCTACCTCGTAGATCACGATGGGCATCGGGCTGGCCAGTACTACTTCGTACCTGCCAACGGCGACGAGCTGGAGGCAACGGGCTGGAGTGAGGTCAGCAACAAGTTCGGTCAGTGCGTCTATGTCCCGACACTGGCGCAGGTTCGCGACCACACCGCAGTGACGCGGTCCTCCCCGTTCCGGGACATTCTGATGCTTGCCTTCTCCGAGCCGAAAATAGATGTCTATCTTTCGGCCGTAACCAGTGGGCTCCAGGGGATCCGGCAAATCATGGGCGAAGGGCCCGTCTCGAACCTGGAGGACGAGCTCGACCAAGCCCTGCACTCCTGGGGCCTGTCGACGAAGGTCCATATCGGCGAGATCACCAGTGACTTCATTGTGCAGAATCTTATTGATCTTCGACTTACCCAGGATGGAGAAGAACGTTCGGCCGATGCTCAGGGGTCCGGTGTACAGAGGGCATTGATCGCCGGGCTAATCCAAGCGGCGGCCCGGGTACGACAACACTCCGAGGAGAACGCCTTCCGTTGGATCTTGTTCGAGGAGCCGGAGGCCCTGCTGCATCCGGCGCAGATTACCCGTCTGGCCCAAGACCTGCGCCAGTTGACCAAGACAGGCAACACAGCCGTCACAATTACCACGCATGCTCCGGCAACGCTTTCGGCTTCGGAGACCTCACCTGAGGGCATCACCCGGGTCCAACGTCATGGGGCCCAGATTCAGGTAACCTCCCCGGCACCACCCACTGTCACCCGGGCACTCGACGCGATTCACGTCCGCTCGACGTACACCCAGGCGAGTCATAGTTGCTTCAAAAAACCGCGAATGACCGGCCCGGACGAAGAACGGAGTCGAATCCTCTATGACCTGGACGTTCGTCGCGCTGCGGCCTTCTTCGCCGAGCGAGTCATCGTCGTCGAGGGGATCAGCGATGTCGCTTTCTTCGAATGGCTCGAGCGTCGTGGCCATCTCGCCAGAATCGGCCCAAACGTTGGCATAATGGACACTGGAGGCAAGTACGAGCTACATCGCGCCGTAGCGACATTATCGCTATTCCACATTCCGCATGTAGTTGTTTGGGACGAGGACGCCGCCATGCAGCAACCTGGTACCAATGAGCATGTCAACCAGCGCTGCCGCGATGACGCTGCGCTTCAAGCCCTTCGAGGAGCGGCCTGCGATCCCGGATCGTCCTTTGCCGGGGCACTCCGCCTGCCTGGCACCATCGAGCGCTGGCTTGGGATCACCGAGGAAAAGACAGGAGCGTGGAAGGCGGCCAACCTGGGCGCCGCAATGACCGAATCCTACGCACTGCCCGGCTCCCTGCTACCCGGTAAGGTCGAGGCCCTTCTGAGTCTCATCGAAGGGCTCTTCGACAAGAGCGACCTTGCGCAATATCGAGCTCATCCTGATTTCGTCGGCGCTCTGATCGACCATGAGCTAAGCCCGCCTACCCTGGATCTCGCCGCGGTCGTTGCCCAAATACCACGCAACTCCTGCGCGTGCAAATCATCTCCGTAATCCCGCGAAATCCTCGATTATCTTGCGCACTGGTCGCCCTGGCTGATGTCCGGTGAGCGTCAACGTCATCTTCCGAAGGTGGGTGGTCGAGCGGGCCCCTACCTCGCCCCCCGACGACGATTGCGAACACAACCCTAGGTATCTAACCCGCGGTGAGCTCGGCTGTGCTCGGACCATACTGCCCGCGGAGTCGAAGAGCCCCAGACCGACCTCTGCCGGATTCCGATGGCATAGGCATAGTCGCCGTCCACTGCCATTAAGCCGCTCAGGCAGCGCCGGGCCAGCGACCACACCCTGTAGCGGGCGTGCACTCGGCTTCCGGCCCGTGCAATATTTCGATAGCGTCGCACTGCACCCGACAACGCGGTGAGTCGTCCGGGCTTCCAACGGGCTTCAGCCTGGTTCATCACCCAGATGCACCTCCGCCCAGGGCGTCTCGGCCTGGTCCACTGCCCACCTGCCGACTGTCGGCATCAACGCCTTCATCGGCGTCGTCAGCGACGCCTAGGACAACGCAATGCAGGAACCCAGATCGGCTTCCAGCAGCCCAGGTATGGAACTGGTGCCCGCCGATCGGGTTGGCTGGTTCACTGCACTACGCTCTCCGGCAAGCTGCCCCAAGGAGTATGGAGCCCCCACTCGATACCAACCCGACAAACCCGCTGGAATCCACCCCGAAGGTCGCCATCAGGACTCAAAACTTCAGTTATGGCAGGCCGAGCGGGTATGGTCCGTTATCGTGTCAGTTCACGACGAGACGAGTCCACGACCACACCGCAAGAAAGCCTACGGTGTGAAGCTTGTGCGAGGTCCTTTCGTCCGGCTTGCGCCACATCCGGAGTCGACCCCCGATGCCGCCTCGTTCCTTTCCTATGCGGCTACTCTGCGGGAGAACGGTGCTCGTCTGGCCGCGGATCTGTTCTGCGGCGCCGGCGGCCTCAGTCTCGGCTTGGAGGACAGCGGTTACAAGGTGGTACTGGCGGTCGACCACGATCGAGAGGCTGTCGAAACCCACCGTCATCACCACGGCGGACTAACTGTTGACTGGGATCTTGGAGACCCGATGGTCATCCAGCACGTCGCCGATCTGATCAGAACGGCGGGGATAGAGCTTCTGGCCGGTGGACCGCCATGTCAGCCGTTCTCTAAGGCCGGTCGTTCCAAGATCCGCTTCCAGGTCAGACACAGCCTGCGAGATGCTCGCGACCAGCGCCGGAACATGTGGCAGTCGTACTTGGAAATCATCCGGCTGGCACGACCCCCTGCGGTTCTCATGGAGAACGTTACGGACATGGCGCTCGACCGGGAGATGTTCATTCTTCGCACCATGGTCCACGAGCTGGAACTCATGGGCTACGCCGTAGAGGAACGGGCTGTAGACACCTATCGGTACGGAGTTCCCCAATGGCGGCAGCGGCTCATCCTTGTGGCGTTACAAGACCGCATTGCTTTCCAGTGGCCGGCGGAGGTACTAGAGCGAACAACGGTCATGAACGCCATTGGCGACCTACCGCTGGTACAGGGCGGGTGGCGTCCCGAAGGCGGCGCTGACGGCTGGGCCGACTATGAGGAGCCCCTGACCACGTTCCAGAAGAGGATGCGGGCCATGGTGCCCCCGGCTGACCGACACAAGGTGTTTGACCACGTCACCCGACCGGTCCGAGAGGACGACCTGGCCGCCTTCGAGTTGATGAGCTCAACCACCCGTTACTCGGAGCTGCCAGCCACGGTCAAGCGCTACCGGGACGACATCTTCGACGACAAGTACAAGCGACTCGACGCCGACGGGCTGTCTCGTACGATTACGGCGCACATTGCCAAGGACGGATACTGGTATATCCACCCCTCCCAGAACCGGACTCTGACGGTCCGGGAGGCAGCGCGTCTCCAGACGTTTCCGGACACGTACCGGTTTGCAGGCCCGCCTTCGGCGGCGTTCCGGCAGATCGGCAACGCCGTCCCGCCGATGCTGGGTGAGGAACTGGGTCGAGCTATCATGGCCGCGCTCGACACCCCAACCAAGGTTCCGTTCACGACGCAGGACGTTGCCCGCGCGCTCGCCCAGTGGTATGTCGGTCGACAACATCGGACGTTCCCATGGCTCACCGACGTGAACCGCTGGCAGGCCATCACAGGCGAAATCCTTCTCGACCGAGCCTCTGCTCACATCGTGCGTCTCATCTGGCCGCTGGTTTCTCGCTGGAACGAACCTTCCGAGACACTCGGCAACGAAGAGGAGTTCCGCGAGGTCGCCCGTTGGATCGGCCGGGAGGAGCGTGCCGACCGGATTCTGGAAATTGCGCGCTATCTCGTGGACAACCCCGAAGCTTTCGCTGACGACCGCCTTCGCGAGGCTCCAGGACTGACCGAAGCCACCGCCGCTCTAGTAGTCCTCGCCGCTCCATTATCGGACGAGCCTTCGACCACGACAGAAGACGAAGAGCTTCCTGATGCGAAGGCGTCCAGCAATGAGGAGCCGGTGCTTGTTACGAAAGGTGTCCTCCGCATTGCCGGTCGCTTCTCTGGTGAACCGGTAGAAACCAAGAACAGGCTGACCGACGGTCGCCTAGCGGTTGCGCGAATGATCGGGGATGACGAGGACGCTCGCGACGCCCACCGTGGTCTGATCGAGCTGGCCAACACTTTGTGCAGGCCGGAGCGGCCCTTGTGTATGGACTGCCCGCTACAGAAGATGTGCCGCGCCGCTGTCGAGGCCGCTGTCGAGCCGCCGAACGTACTGTTCTGAGCACAGCTACCGATGGAGCCCCAGCAGCCGTGCCGACTCGGGGTCCGTAAGTCGCAGCTGGTCGATGATGCGGGTAAGCGCTGCGTACTCGCCAGCCAACATAGCCGCTGTGCGCAGAGCCACCCCGGCCGTCTCCACAGCACCAGCTACCAATTGCTCCTCACGCGGCATCGCCAGCCTTGTCAAGCGCTCTTTGTCGGCCTTACGGGGTGCTTTCCGATACGCACCGTTGGCGAGCACACAAAGTTCGTTCACGGCCGGCTCGACCAGCTGCCGCAGCGACGGGGGCAGAGTCACCCTCATCTTCGCCACGTCAATGTTGAACACGCTGTCGAGGTCGGTGTCGAAGTCAATCGATGCCCGCGCAAGCTTGGTATGCTCATCGATTCCACGGATTCCCGCCCAGCCGCCCCACTGGACCAGCCTGTCCGCACGATACACATACAGACCCTGCTGGCGGTTCCAGTTCAGCGGGCCGGAGAGCCGATCAAATTCCTCCGGAGTGGAGAACTTTTCCCGCGTCGGCAAAATGTACCGCCGCAGTGTTACAGATCCGCACAGCTCACCGACCTGCACCTCGAACCGTAGCGGGGGGAGATCCTGCCGGTGTCTCTCTTCTGGTGCGAAAGGGTTCCACGGACGCACCTTCTCCCCATTGACTGTGATGACCAGTTGATGCCCTTTGGCCCCTTCAAGGTGGCGGTGAAAAACAGCGCCCAGATGTTCGGCCGTCTTCACCGCGAGCGACTCGAGCCGCCGTCGCGCCCATCCCCCCTCCGGCCGCTTCTCCGGTAACACACGATCGAGGTTGCGCCACACTACGACCGTACCGGCCGACTCCGCTAACCAGCCACGGCACCGGTCAAGAACCACATCCCTCGGAGGCTTGGCAACGACCCACTGATCCCACTCTTCTATGAGGTCGAAATCAAGCTCTCTGGTGTGCACCGAAGTACTCGCCGTCGAGCTGCGCGTTGCCACGGTGACCGAGCGGCACTGCGATAACGACGCGGTCTTCAGTCCGAGCCCATAACGCCCAAGGTCTCCCTGCTGGTATTTTCGACGACTGCCAAAGCGCAGGGCCTCCTCCAGCGCGCGGGGCTTCATACCAACGCCGTCATCGACGATGAACACGCGCGAGCCCAGCCCATCAAACTCGATTAGCACGTCGACCCGTTTGGCTCCGGCCGAGATGCTGTTGTCGACGATGTCGGCTACCGCTGTCGGGAAGTCGTACCCGATGTCACGTAGAGAACCGGTCAGCCTGGCAGCCGACGGTGGAACCTCAAACCAGCTCCGCGACACCATACTTTCACCCTCCGACGGTCGTCTGGAAGACCAGGATGTCACACAACGGGGGTGATCATACAACAGTGCTGCGATACGGACGCGGCACCAGATCTTGTCTGTGACGTCTGACGGCCTAGGCAGGGGGTGCCTACACTCCCCATTGTGAATCAACGTTCGACAGTTCTCTTACAAAGCGGGAACGACTCTTTCCTGTAGGGTTGCGCGACTCTCGCTTCTGTTGTCTAAGCGCGAGTAGCTCTGGTGGCTAGTTCGTATTCAGCACGTCATCATACGCCACACAGGCGGGTTGTATTCGGACGCACGCGGCGGCCATGCATAACGAGACAGGTGAACCTTGCGGGTTCGATAGGCAGCTTCACCTCCATCAATGCCGCCGGCACGTAGCGCAGGCTATTTCCCAGCTTCAGCCACCTGGGCAACCAAACAGTTTACGCTCTCCTACAATGGATGTCGATCAGCGCAGCCATGACGCCCCATTCGTGATTCCCCGTGTGACCGGCGGAGCCGCTAATACAGCTAGTAGGCTACTCAAATCTTAACGCAGAAGATCAAAAATTTAGAAGGAGGTATATGCTATAAGCCGCGGCACGCTGTGGATAACCTGATGTTTATAGAGACACCCGGATATCTGGCTACTACCTGCGGGCAGAGGTCCTTGATGAACCCTGTGCAGGAGGAACCTTGCGATGTCATGCAAGGATAGACGGCCATGAAGAACGGCGTCTATGTTTCCTTGGCCCTGTGTATCTCGCTCGGCGGGCCATGCTCGCGGGTTTCGTCGGATCAGCGCTCGATGCCGCACTGCTCGCCGCACTCACGTGGGGAGGAACCGCCTTCCTTCCTGATAGCCCCACACTGGGGCATTTTCATCCTCGGACGGCCTCGACGACATGGTGGTTTTGGAGTTCGGCAATGGCCCTGCACAGGTAGCCGGCCCCGGGAAGGGCTGCAGCGGAGTTTGCAAGTATCTTCCAACTCTTCGACTGGGCATTCGCACGACGCGTTCGCCGGGTCCGCGGAGCCTGGCGTGGGCGGGGTTCGCCTGCTTATGGGACTCAGATACGAGTGCGGACCAGTCCTTCGGCTCCTTGAAGGGGCAGGAAGGGGCTTGGGGCGCTGCCCCAAGCCCCGGGTCTCAGACTCCAGGATTATCGGCGTACGCAGGGTTCGACCGTAGCTGGCTGAGATGGAAGCCTAATCGTCCCACCTGGGGCTTGATTTGAAGGCTACTTTTGCTCCTCAAGCTCCCAGGGCTACTCGAAGATGTTCGGGACGGGAATGCGATTTACGCGACGGTTCGCGTTCCAAGCAGAAGCAACCGCCAGGTGGGCCGCCTTGAGCCGGCCCTTGGTGCCGTCGAGACGGGTGTTACCGTTTGTCGCGATGGTCTGAATTTTTGCCTTGAAGGAGAGGGGATCGCCCTGACGCTTGAGCTTCTGCGCCAGTTCCAAGGGCTTAACCACGTCGGGATGCCGGCTAAGCACCATAGCGATGCCAGCGATGGTGACGGAGTGCCAAGTATCAGGCGTGCGACCCCAGGCCCCCTCAGCTATGGCGAGCGACTGATCTAGGACCTCGGGGCCGCACTCCTTGACAACGTCAAGAATTCCCTTGATACCTCGCACTGCGTTGGTGGTGCGGCTGCCGACCTTGAGCTGGTGCTTCTCAAGAACAGTGTTTGTGTCCACGAACAGCGGGTGCCCAGCAAGAACACCGATCCTGAACTCATCCGTCGGGCCGACCTTCGAGGACTCCTTATTCTTGATGATGAAGAGAGACGCCTCGTTCGCCATCGACAGGCCAGAGTGGATCTCACAGGTGATCGTCTGGATGTCCTCACGGACCTTGTCTCTGACGCTGACGTTCCCCGTCAGAATGAGCTGACATGCGTAGACGCGGTGCATTCCGTCCACCGCATACTGGCCGTCATCACGCCGCGAGAGGATCGGCGTCCCGAGCGCGGTTGGCACCAACTTCTCAGCAATGGCTTGCGCACGCGCCTTGTTGAGGCTGCGCTGTGCGCGTGGGTCGAACTTGATGACCCTCGGATCCACCTCGACATACTCGATCGGGTGGTCCGGAATGTCGTAGCTGTAGTCCTTATCGGACATGGGCCCCACTCCTTTCGTGTCAGCATCCCAGCGGGGATGACGGCGACACAGAGTCAGCTCCCGATTGCGGGAGACGGCGACTGAAGCACGACCAGGCTATAGAACAATCAGCAGCCAAAGGGGCGAGTTAACCAAATCCGCCTTCCGTGACCACTTCGGATGCGACGGCGACATCACGCAGGCCTTACCTAACCGGGCATATCGCCTATTTCGTTAGAAAATTTCAACGGGCGCCCGTTTAGCTCCAGTCGGCGTCCGCGAGCAAGATGCGGCCACTATGGCCATATTTATCCTAATTGCGCCTCTTCCTATTGCTGGGAGCCGATTGGGCCTGATCAATTAAGTGACGACAGCGAAAACAGGTAGGGCAACCTGAGCTAGTACTCCAGTGACACTTCGCGATCTTGGACGTTGAGGTGGCATGAGAACGGCCACCACGTGATCATTCGGAGTTTGTGAAGACATCTGAAGATCGCGTGATGGCCGTGGCCGATACTGTAGACCCCGACGGCTGGATGGTCACCTTCCATGACCTGGTGAGCCGGATTGCCAGCAGGTTCGGTCGCGTCGAGCCACGTCGTGCCGCCACCGCCTACGTCCGTGGACTGCTGTCCGACCTCGAACGCAAGAACTGCTGGAGTCTGGCCGAGCACGCCGGACTGACCGGGCCGCAGGCGATGCAGCGCCTGCTGCGTACCGCGCGCTGGGACGCCGACGCCGTACGCGATGACCTACGCCTCTACGTGGTCGAGCAGCTCGGCGAGGGCGGGGTGCTGATCGTGGATGAGACCGGCTTCATCAAGAAGGGCGGCGGCTCGGCAGGGGTTCAGCGGCAATACACCGGCACCGCCGGGCGGATCGAGAACAGCCAGGTCGGCGTGTTCCTGGCCTACGCCACGCCGCGAGGGCGGGCGCTGCTGGACCGGCGGCTTTACCTGCCCGAGCACTCCTGGCTGGCCGATCCCGGCCGGTGCCGCGCGGCCGGGGTGCCCGAGCAGGCCACGTTCGCCACCAAGCCCGCCCTGGCGGCTGAGATGATCGTAGATGCGCTGGATGCCGGCCTGGAGGCGCGGTGGGTGAGCGGTGATGAGGTCTACGGCCAGGACCCACGCCTGCGTGCGCTGCTGGAGCGGTGCCGCCTCGGCTACGTGCTGGCGATCGCGGGCAACCGGCGGGTGAGCCTGGACGGTGCCGACCGCAGCGCGGCCGACATCGCCGCCGCCGTGGCCGATCGGCACTGGCATCGCTACCGCGCCGGCCAGGGCGTCAAGGGCCCGCGCTGGTACGCCTGGGCATGGGCGCGCATCGACGAAGCCGAGCCCGAGGGATACCGGTGGCTGCTGATCCGCCGCAATCTGACCACCGGTGAGCTCGCCTTCTATCGCTGTGGCGCGCCCACGCCGATGCCGATGATGGCCCTGGTGAAGATCGCGGGTATCCGGTGGGCGGTGGAGGAGTCTTTCCAGGCGGCCAAAGGTCAGGTCGGGCTGGATCATTACCAGGTGCGCGGCTGGACGGCCTGGCACCGGCACATCACGTTGGCGATGCTCGCCCTGGCCTTCCTAGCGGCCATCACCGCTGCCCAACGACCCTGCGACGAGGAGCACATCGCGCTGACCATGCCCGAGATCCGCCGACTGCTGGCCGTTCTCATCCTGACCCGTCACCGCACCGCCCGGCAGGTTCTGCACTGGTCACAATGGCGCCGACGGCATCAAGCCACCGCCCGACGCTGCCACTACCAGCGCAGATCCCAACCGTGATCGCGAACTGTCACTGGAGTACTAGTACTACAGTCATGTTTTGTGATCTATAGCTGGATCTTGTTGTGCCGGAGCCAGCGTTTCCAGTAGTGGCTGCTGCGAGCGCCGGCTTGGTG